>DATNEC010000197.1:0-6089 GCA_035606815.1 Pirellulales bacterium | reverse complement strand
GCCGGGACCGTCCCTGGCGGCGCAGCGCCTGCCGCGGCGCCGCGCGCGACTCCGGCGCCAGCGATCCCTGTGGCGGGCAGCGGCTTCGACGATCTCTCGCCGGTCGCGACGGCCGACCCGAAGACGGTCGTGCGCGGCGTGGCGCAAGCGGCGGGCTATGCGATCCACGAGGCGGGCGACGCCTGGGAGATCACCGTGCCAATCGGCGAGCTACGGCGCCAAGTCGTGATGGTCGATTTCGGCCGCCACGATCCCGACGGGCACCCGCTCGTCGCGTTCCGTTCGACGTGCGGCCCGGCCTCGGACCGCAACGCGATGGCACTATTGCGCTACAACGCGCAGCTCGTTCACGGCGCTTTCGCCATCGAAAAGATCGGCGGCGCCGACATGATCGTGGTGCAGGCCAACCGTTTGGCCGAGAACACCGACCCCTTGGGCATCAGCCGCGTCCTGACCGCCGTCGCCTGGCAAGCCGATAAGGCGGAGGAGAAGTTATTGAATAAGGATGAGTATTGAAGTTCCGGTAGGACGAGCAGAGTACCGGTGGCCTCTTCTCCTGCTCACATCGCGCGGCCGATGATCGTTTGCGGTTCTATCCGGGACAACACCGCGGAAATCGTTAAATTCGCCTAGAAAAACTCAAACAGGAGAAGAGGCCACCGGTAATTTGTCGAACGCCGTTCGACGTTGCGTTTGAGCGACGACCGTACCATGATTTCGATTTTCCGCCTTCGATCGCCGAAATCATCGACAGAAATGGCGTATTGCCTACCACGAGATTATGGAGGAACCAAAGATGCCAACGCCATTTCGCGCAATCATGCTCGCCGCACTTGTCTTGGCGACCCTTGCTACGGGGTGCTCGCCGACTTCGAAAGAGCCGCTTTCCGGCGAAGAGAATTCTAAGTTAGACGAACGGTTGCTGGGAAAATGGCAGGACAACTGGGATTGGGAAGCCGGTGTCGGCCGGGTCGAACCGAGTTTCGCCGAGATCAAACGGAAGGTGGGGTCCGCGACGGGACTCGAGCTAATCGAATTTCCCAAGCGGCCGGGTGACGCGGATAGGCTGCCATTCTATACAACGAAAATCGGCGACTACGGCTATCTCACGATTGATGCGGGAAACCCTCCGGACGGGAAGGCGTTCTACATTCTTCGATACCGCTTTGTTGGCGATGACACGGTCGACTTCTATGTCATGGACGATAAGGCGATCGCCCGCGCAATCATGAAAAACGAGTTGAAGGGAAGCTATCTCGGCGGCCATCCGAGCAATGCGAAATGCGTCTCGATCGCCGATTCCCGCGACAACCTCCGCCGTTACCTTGAAAAGCATGGCGACGAGTGTTACTTGGATCGGTTCTTAAGGCTGACGAGGCGTCAAAAGTGACGCTCGCGACTCGCCGCCGAAAGTCGCTGATTGTCGTGCTCGCCCTCGGCCTGTTGGCCGTGCTGCCGCTGGCGCTTGGCGACGAGCGCACGGCCGGGCTGGCGCTCAATACCTGGCTGCTCGCCGGCGCGGTGGTTGCGACCAGCGTGCCGTTGGGAACCATCTTGGCCTTGCTGATCGTGCGCACCGATCTTCCGGGCCGCAAGATCTTCTTCGCCCTGCTCGCAGGGCTGCTGTTCATCCCGCTCTACGTCCAGGTCGGCGCTTGGAAGGCCGGGTTCGACCTCGAAGGTTGGTATACGCTCGCTTACTCCGGGCCGGCATTGCTCGACGGTTGGCGAGGCGCGATCTGGGTGCATGCGGTTGCGGCGCTGCCGTGGGTCGTGCTGATCGTCTCGGCCGGGTTGCGGTTGGTCGAACGCGAGCTGGAAGAGCAGGCCCTGCTCGACGGCACGCCCTGGCAAGTCGTTCGCCGCGTCATCCTGCGGCGGGCCGTCGGGTCGATCGGCGTCGCCGCGCTGTGGGTCGCCGTCGCCACGTCGACCGAAATGGCCGTCACCGATTATTTCCAGGTCCGCACCTACGCCGAAGAGGTTTACATCGACATTCAGCTTGGCGGCGATCTCAGCTCGGCGCCGCTGGGCGGCGCGTTCGGCCTTTTACCGAGCGGAATGGAAGCGGGCGGCGAATATGTTTCGCTGGGCGTTTTGCCCGGCGTGCTGATCTGCGCCTGGCTCGTGGTCGCCGGGTGCGTATTGGTCGCCTACTTGTTGCCTGTCGTGCGGCAGGCAATCCACGGACCGCCGCTCACATTCGAGTTAGGCGCCTGGCGCGGTCCCGCGACGTGCTTCGTGGCGGCGGTGGTGCTGTTCTCGGTCGCCTTGCCGCTGGGCAGCCTGGCCTACAAATGCGGAATCGAAATCTCTCAACTTGGGTCCGAGCGGGTCCGTCAATGGTCGCCGCTGAAATGTGCGACGATGGTCGCGACCAGCCCTTACCGCTATCGGAAGGAATTCGGTTGGTCGCTGTTGATCGGCGGCCTGGCGGCCAGCGCGGCGGTCGCGGGCGCCGTGCCTTTCGCCTGGCTCGCGCGTCGCGGCGGGTGGCGCGCGGCGCCGGCGCTGATCTTGGCCGCGGCGGGGCTGGCGCTGCCTGGTCCGGTGGTCGGCCTGGCGATCATCGCCCTGCTGAACCGCCCGGAGATTCCGCCGCTCCGCTGGCTCTACGACCACTCGATCGCGGCGCCGTGGCTGGCGCAGACTTGGCGCGGACTGCCCTTGGCGCTGCTGGTGCTGTGGGCGGCCGTGCGCAGCCTGCCCGAAGAGATTTTGGAAAGCGCGGCGCTCGAGGGCGCCCGCTGGCCGACGATCTTGGGCCGCATCGTGCTACCCTTGCGGGCATGGGCGGTTTTTGGCGCTTGGCTGGCGGCTTTCGCCGCGGCGTTGGCCGAGTTGGACGCCAGCGTGCTGGCCATGCCGCCGGGCGTCGAAACCTTGACGATCTTGATTTTCAACCTGTTGCACTATTCGGTCGAAGACCGGGTGGCCGGCATTTGCCTGGCCCTCTTTCTCGGCATCCAGATCGGCACGATGTTGCTTGGCCGGCTGGCGTTTCGGCGTTGACCGGCCTTGGGCCGGCGCCTAAACTCCCGCCGCCTTTGCTGTCCTTTTCGCTTCGGTTGTCGCCCGCCGTCTGGTACGGTAGAGATAGCCGCGTTTCGCCCACGGTACCTAGGTATTTTGGGCTGCCGCGGGGCACGCACTTCCCATGAACGAAGGCGCCAACGATTCCATGCGTCGTCTGACTTGGCTGCTCGTCGCACTTTGCAGTTGGCCGAACGGGGCCGGCGCCCTTGAGCACGTCGTGCTGAAGCGCGGCGATCGCGAGATCGAAATCAGCGGCCAACTGCTGGTCACGGCCGAAGACAACGGCATGTTGATCTTGGCCGCCGACGGCCGGCTTTGGTCGGCGTCGCCGGAGGAGATCGTCAAGCACACGAGCGACGAAAAGCCGATGCAGCCGTTCTCGCAGGCCGAGCTTGGCGCACGGTTGCTCAAGGAATTGCCGCAAGGCTTCGAGATTCATTCCACCCAGCACTACTTGGTCTGCCACAACACGTCGCGGGCCTACGCGCAGTGGTGCGGGGCGCTCTTCGAGCGGCTATATAAGGCGTTTACAAACTTTTGGGCGCGTAAAGGGTTCGACCTGCATGAGCCCGAGTTCCCGCTGGTGGCCTTGGTCTTCGCCGACCGGGAATCGTATGGCGAGTTCGTCGATCAAGAACTGGGAAAGGCCGCTTCGTCGATCGTGGCCTTCTACAGCCTGCAAACCAATCGCATGTCGCTCCACGACCTGACCGGGGTCGAAGCGCTGCGCCGCGACGGCGACCATCGCGGCTCGTCGGCCCAAATCAACCTGATGCTGGCCCGGCCCGAGGCCGAGCAGATGGTGGCCACCGTGATCCATGAAGCCACTCACCAGATCGCCTTCAACTGCGGCTTCCAGGAGCGCTATGCCGCGATTCCGCTGTGGGTGAGCGAGGGACTCGCCATCTACTTCGAAACGCCCGACCTGGCCAGTTCCAAAGGCTGGCGCACCATCGGCGCTGTAAACCAGTTGCGACTGGCCCGCTTTCGCGACTTCGTGCGGCGCGGGCGCCCCGCCGATTCGCTGGCCGCGCTGATCGCCGACGACGAGCGACTGCGCAGCGGCGCCGCCAGCGACCGCGTCGACGGCTATGCCGAGGCGTGGGCGCTAAATTATTTCCTGTTCCAGAAGCATTCCAAACAGTACGTGAGCTATCTCAAGCTGCTCTCGAAGAAGCAGCCGCTGATCCAAGACGAGCCCCAGGAGCGGCTGCAGGAATTCAAACAGGCCTTCGGCGACCTCGACCAGCTCGACGCCGAGTTTTCGAAATACATCAGCAAGCTGCGATAGCGATGCGTCGCCAAAAATGGTCGCCAGCGGCCGGCGGCAGTGGTATAGTAACAACCTACGTATCGTTCGCCTCGCCTGCCGTTTGCGCAATCCATTCAAGGAGCCTTCGATGACCGATTCGGCCCATTCTTCACAGCCCAAAGTCCCCTCGCGACGCGATTTCTTGCGGAACTCGGCGGCCGCGGCGGTCGGCGGCTCGCTGCTCGGCGGGCTGTCGGTGTCGCGCAGCGCTCATGCCGCCGGCGGGGATGTGCTGAAAATCGGCCTGGTCGGTTGCGGCGGCCGCGGCGCCGGGGCGGCGGCCCAGGCCTTGAACGCCGACCAGAACGTCAAGCTCACCGCCCTGGGCGATACGTTCGCCGACCGTCTGCAAAGCACCCTGACCAATCTCAAGCAACAGGCCCCGGCAGGCAAGGTCGACGTGGCCGACGACCATTGCTTCACCGGGTTCGACGCTTATCAAAAGGTGATCGACAGCGGCGTCGACGTGGTGCTGCTCTGCACGCCGCCCCATTTTCGCCCCGAGCATTTTCGCGCGGCCGTCGCCGCCGGCAAGCACGTGTTCGCCGAAAAGCCGGTGGCTGTCGATGCTCCGGGCGTTCGGAGCGTGCTGGCCACCGCCGAAGAAGCGAAGAAAAAGGGCCTGTCGGTGGTCTCCGGCTTGTGCTACCGCTACGACCTGCCGAAGCGCGAGACCATGCAGCGCATCCACGACGGCGCGATTGGCGAAATCGTGGCCATGAACGTCAACTACAACACCGGCACGCTCTGGAACCATCCGCGAAAGCCGGAGTGGAGCGACATGGAGTGGCAGGTGCGCAACTGGCTGTATTTCACCTGGCTCTCGGGCGATCACAACGTCGAGCAGCACGTCCATAGTCTCGACAAGGCGGCTTGGGCGATGAAGGACGAGCCGCCCGTCAAGGCGTACGGCTTGGGCGGGCGCCAGGTGCGCGTGCAGCCCGAGTTCGGCCAGATCTTCGACCACCATGCCGTGGTGTATGAATACGCCAGCGGCGTGAAGCTGTTCGCCTACACGCGGCAGCAGGCCGGTTGCAGCGTCGACGTCTCGGACTACATCATGGGCACGAAGGGGACGGCCGACGTGATGCACCACACGATCAAGGGCGCCGACAAGTGGAGCTACCGCGGCGAGAAGCCCAACATGTACCAGGTCGAGCACAACGAGCTGTTCGCCAGCATCCGCTCGGGCAACCCGATCGACAACAGCCAATACATGTGCCGCAGCACGATGCTGGCCATTCTCGGCCGGATGTGTACATACACCGGCCAGACGATCACCTGGGAGCAGGCATTGAACTCCAAGGAAGACCTTTCGCCCGCCAAGTACGAGTGGGGGCCGCTGGCCATGGCGCCGGTGCCGATGCCGGGGATCACGCAGTTCGCGTGAGCGGGGCTAGGTCATTGCTCGCAAGAAAGTGATCGCGGCGGCTTTATCCGTAAAGTCGCCGCGAACTTGATTGCCATTGCTGTAGCGTACCGAAACTTCGTACCGCACGAACGGCCGCGATGCGGCTTTCTCCCGGTATGCCATGAGAAACGCGATGGCGTCATCGAGAGTGCTGAGTTCGCGCGGCGCGCCGTGCAGCGGAGCGATGGATACGTGCAGAACCGTTCGGCCGAGCGAGGCCCGCAGGGATGCTAGAAATTGATCTAGCTCTCCTCGCCGGAGTTCTCTGAACGCTTTGACGAGCCGCCGCTTCTTTGCTTCGCTCAGGGCGTTGAAAGCGTCGATTTTTGC
>DATNEC010000195.1:0-4105 GCA_035606815.1 Pirellulales bacterium | reverse complement strand
GAGGAGGTTTGGCCTGCGCGGGCCGGGCCGTGGCGGGTCGAGCTTGTGGCGCCGTCGCTGGCGTGGAACGAGGCGGTTGAGGACCGCGCGCTTGCGGCGGTTGACTCGCCGCCGGCGCGGCCGGCCCCTGAATCAGCAGCTTCTGCCCACAGCCGGGGCATTTGAGCTGGCGGCCGACCCATTCGTCCTTGGCGCCCGATCGGCGACCGCAAACTCCGCACTCCACCACAATCGTCATTGATCGCGACTCCGGGAGGCAAGGTACTGGACCTGCGGTACTCTACTCGCCCGCAGAAACCGATTGCAACTGCCGGATACGGTTTTCCAGCCGCGATAGCACGTCGGCCTCGCTCGGATAGCGGCTGGCCAGCGCCGGACGCAGGCGGATCGGAACGTCGTCCAGGCGATAGACCGTGCCGGCCGTATGAATGCCATAGGTGGCCGTGTTGAAATTCACGACCGCCCCGCGGGCGGTGGCCGTATCTTGCGAACCGACGCAAATATAGGGCGTCGAGCGCAACCCGTCGCACGCCGCCTCGCCGAACGAGCTCAGCGGGTCGGCGGCGACGATCAAGGCCACGTCGGCTTCGCGACGGGCCAGCACGTCGAGCGAGGTGTACTCGCCCGGATTGTAGCGCGGGTAGCCGCGCGTCAGATCGATGGCGTAGGGAAACCCCGTCCGCCAGCCGACCAGCTTGTCGCCGCCGGTGACGTTGCCGCGGGCGCGGATCGACCGCGTCACGAACCGCGTAAAACCGTTCAGCTCGCGGTTGAGCTGGAACAGCGCTTCGCAGTTGGCATGTTCGCCGCGCGAGCGCATCAATCCCATGCCGAAGATGATGGCGCCGAAACGGGCCCGTTTCATGCGGTCCATCAAATCGCCCCACGCGGCCAGCGGAACGCCCGTCTGCTCTAGCACCGCCGATTCGTCCAGAGGCAGCCCTTTGGCCAGCGCTCGCAGAATCCAAATCGCTTCGTAATCGGCGTTCGGCTTGATCTGCAAGAACAGGTCCATCGCGTCGGACGTTTTCGTCCGCTTGACGTCGATCGCCACGCACGTCCGGTCGGCTCGGCCGCGCGGCACGAACATCCCCTCGGGTATGGCCGTGTATTTCGTGAACACCCGCGGATGGGTCTCGACGCAGTTCGAGCCCCAGAACACGATCAGGTCGCTGCGGTTGCGAATCTCGCCCAGCGTACACGTGGCCTTGCCGATCGACTGGATCGCCAGCACCGAGGGGGCGTGGCCGACGCTGGTTCCCGTATCGAGCGTGCCCCCCAGCCAGTCGGCGATGGCGACGGCCACGCGCTGCGCCTCGCTGGTCGTGTCGGTCAGGCCATAGACGAGCGGGTATCGCGCCTGAGTCAGCATCTGGGCCGCTCGCTCGATGCCTTCCTCGATCGACGCCTCGCGGCTTTCGATCGTGCAAGCCGGCGCTTGTTCGGGCCGCGGCTGCAAGAACCAATTCCGCCCCAGGCTGCAAGCGTTTTTGGTTTCAGTGATGCGGTTATTCTCGACCGAGAGCACGATATCGTCGCACATGCAGGTGCAGTACGTGCAGGTGGCGTCTGCGACAGTTCGCGGGCCGGCCGGGGCGGGGATTGGGGGCTGGGAATTGGTGGTTGGCGGTTGGTGGTTGGGGATTTTTCTTGCCTCCTGTCGCCGATTCGCATCATCCAATCCGATCCGTCATTACATCATGCGAGGCGCCGAGCGCCTAGGACGGCGGCGTCTGCAAGAATGGGTTGCACGTCGCTTTGCAAAACTCGCCGGCTATAATGCTTGCACGCACCGCCGGTTTTGGACCGCAAGGATTCGCCGATGGACGCAAGCGAAGTTGCCTTAGCCCGCTTCGAACCAACTGAAGCTGCCCCGCAATCGGTCCTTCGGCGCGAAAGTTGGGCGGCGCGCAGGCGACGCCTACGGCACGCCGAATGGCGTCGCGGTCAGTACCGCCTGATGACGATGTTCCAGGTCGTGACGGCCGCCTCCGTGCTTTTTTGGGCGTGCTTGCACCTCTTGCCGAGTTACGTCAATTGGTTGTTCTATGGTCATACGCAACAGCGCCTCGCCATGTCGGATCTGGGTAGGCTCGGTGGAACATATCAGTCATTTCTGTACGGGTACAAAATCGACATCTCCGCGGCAGGGGTCGCTCGGACGACTGAACTCCACAAGCGGACCTCCCACGCGTCTCTGCAATCGCTACCCATTCCGATCAGCGACGACCGCTTGTCGTGCCTGCGGCGCGTGCCGAACGTCGAGGTTTTGGACTTGCGCTGCCAACCCATCAGCGACGCCGGATTGGTGCATCTCAAACGGCTGCGCCAGTTGCGGGAGTTGGACCTCAGAGGCACGGCGACTGCGATTGCAGGCGCCGCCGAACTTCGAAGATCGCTGCCCAATTGTAAAATCATTCGGTGATATACCGGTTTGAATCGCGCGTACCAGCCGCGTTGCGGATGCCCGCGATCGCTCAGCGTCGTCATTCGGCGACTGGATTCGAGCGAGTATCCGTTTTCTTCCCTGCCAGGGCCGATTAGACTAGCGCCTCGTCGGCAATGTCGCGGTGAATCCATTACCCATCGTCTCTCATCCGTGAAATCCGTGTATCCGTGGTCTAGCTTCGTCCGCAATCGAACAGGAACCACCGGCAACGCGAATGCTTCCAAGGAACCGAACCATGCTCACACGCACCAGCCTGCTTGCTCTCGGACTTGCTTTGCTCTCGACGGCCCCGGTCTCGGCCGAACCGCAACTCAAGGCCCTGATTGTCGACGGCCAGAACAATCACAATTGGCAGGCCACGACGCCGCTGCTCAAAAAGCACTTGGAAGACTCCGGGCTGTTCAGCGTCGATGTCGCCACTTCGCCCCCGAATGGCCAAGACCTGAGCGGCTTTCAGCCGAACTTCGCGGCCTACGACGTGGTGGTTTCCAACTACAACGGCGCGGCGTGGCCCAAAGCCACGCAAGACGCCTTGGCCCAATTCGTCGCTGATGGCGGCGGGCTGGTCGTCGTGCATGCGGCCGACAACGCATTCCCCGAATGGAAGGAATACAACCAGATGATCGGCGTCGGCGGCTGGGGCGGAAGGAACGAGAAGTCGGGCCCTTACGTCCGCTATCGCGACGGCAAGTTCGTCCGCGATACGTCGCCGGGCGGCGGCGGAAGTCACGGCTCGCAGCATCCGTTCGTGGTCGTGGTGCGCGACGCCAAACACCCGATCACGGCCGGGCTGCCGTCGAGTTGGTTGCACGCGGCCGACGAGCTTTACGATCGCCTGCGCGGCCCGGCCGAAAACATGACCGTGTTGGCCACCGCCTATGCCGACAAAGCGGAGGGCGGCTCCGGGGAACATGAGCCGATGCTGATGGTCATCGACTATGGCAAGGGCCGCGTGTTCCACAGCACGCTCGGCCACAGCCCCGAGGCGATGAAATGTGTCGGCTTCATCGTCACTTTGCAGCGCGGCGCCGAGTGGGCCGCCACGGGCAAGGTTGCGCCGCGCGAACTGCCGAACGATTTCCCCACGGCCGACAAGACCAGCGTGCGCAAGTAGACGGTGACCGCAGAAGGCGCCTCACCCGCCAAGGCATTTATGCCGCGCTTAGCCAGCGCCCGACTTTGCCGCGCACTCGCGACCACAACGCCCGCTGCCGCCAGCGCCATGCCGCGCTGCCGAAATAGGCGGAATCGTAGTTCGTCGCGGCCGGCGCCGGGGACATCTCTTGCGTCGATGGCCCAAGCCGCCACCCGTCCTTCGGGCCGTACAAGCCGGCGGCGATTTGGTCGTAAAACACCCCTTCGATCGTCGGCTCGGCCAGAAACTCCGGCAGGCCGGGCTTGACCGCTGCGCGGAAAGCTCCGCGCCCCAACATCCAGGCGTCGGCGTGTTGCACGTCGAACCCCGCCGATTCCACCGCCTGCACGACGGCGAAAGCGTTGGGACCGAACCAATTCGAAGGGTCGCCCTCCAACTCCCCGTGGCGATAGAACCGCCAGATCGGCAGCCCCGACGCGCCGCCCAGGGTCCGGTTCAACTCACGGTCTGAGATGTAGGTTTCGATGAACAATTCGCCCCGGCAGACGCGGCGCAGATTG
>DATNEC010000189.1:0-2898 GCA_035606815.1 Pirellulales bacterium | reverse complement strand
AACCCTCGGGCGGAGTGTTGTCGGCGGCGCGGACCGCGCCGGCCATGACGAGCACCGCGGCGAGAGAGGCGGCGAATCGAGTCAAAGAAGTCAGCTTCATGGTTGTATCCTCGCGGGCGGGAGTGAAAGCGGGCAGTCGCGCCATCGTAGGCTCGAATCAGGGGCGATGCAAGTTGGAGAACCTACAAGCACGTTCTATCCCGGCTGCGCGGATCGTCGCCGCCGGCCAACTCGCCGCTGTGCAGCGCGCCTTGCATGGCCCGCTCGCGCCAGGCCCCCGAGGCGTCCCAAAGTTCCAACCCCGGATCGACGTCCGCGATCAGCACGCCGGGCACGTGGACCTCCAGCCGGCCGGCGATCCGCCCGTCGGGCTGCACGAAAAAGCTGCTCCACATCGAGTACTTGGCCGTGCTGTTGACCGCGCTGATCCAAAAATAGTTGGTCGCCGCGTGGGCGACCATCGTGGCCGGCACGACGTGCTTCCAAATGTTGCGGCGGCGGAAGGTCTGATGGTCGCGGCGGGCGTTATGGAACGATTGAAACAGCAGCTCGACGCCGCGCCGCTTCAAGTCGCGGTACAGCTCCGGAAAGCGGTAGTCGTAGCAGATCAGCGCCCCGCAGCGGATGCCGTCGATCTCGAACGTCGCGGCATGGTCGCCCGGCGTGTAGTGCGCCAGGTCGGCCGACCGATCGCTCGCCGAGGCGCCGGTGCAAAATCGCTTGTCGTAGCGATCGACCACTCGCCCCTGGTCGGAGATTACGTACAGCGAATTGTGCGGGCGGCGGCCGTCGGACAGCCGATGGGCCGAGCCGAGCAAGACCCAAATCTTGTGCTTGGCGGCCTCGCGACAGATGTGCTCGGTCGCCCGGTGCAGCTTGGTCCAGTCCATGCGGCTGAAGTCGGGCAGATCGACGCCGGCATAACCCGAGAGCGCCGCCTCGGGAAAGTGCGCCACTCTCGCCCCAAGCCCCGCCGCTTCGCGGATTTGCGCCGCGATTTGTTCGCGGTTGCGCTCGACGTCGCCATCGACCGCAAACTGGCAGCCGGCGATGCGGAGCTTGTTCTTGGCGATCGTCATGGGCGAAAGCATAGCGGAGCGAGAGCAAGGTCGGAAGTCGGGGGCGAGGAAAGCGACAATGGGGTCATTCCCGACTTCCGTCTTCCGCATTTCCTTGCTCTTGTCCGCCGAACCGCTACAATCTGCGGCGAGCCGATTGAGTCACCTACCTTGCTTCTGTCGCTGGAGGTCGTCGCGATGAAGGATTCTGTTCCTCTTTCACGGCCGGGCGCGGGCGTCAGCCGCCGCGCATTTCTGAAAGGCTCGGGCGTCGCCGCCGCCGCGAGCGCCGTGGCCGCCGGGCCCGGTTTGATCGAGGCCGCCGATGACAAAAAGACCAAGGTCGTCAGCGGCAAAGGCCCGAGCAAGATCAAGCTCGACGTCAACGGCAAGACGCACGAGGTCGAAGTCGAGCCTCGCACGATGCTGCTCGAAGTGCTGCGGTATCAACTCGACCTGACCGGGGCCAAGCCGGTCAGCGTCGACGAGACGAGCGGCGCCTGCACCGTCTGGATCGACGATCAGCCAGCCAGCGCGAACATCAAGCTGGCCGTGGCTTGCGTCGGCAAGAAGATCAAGACGGTCGAGAGCCTGGGCGGCCAAAAGCCCGACGCCGTGCCGCTGGCCTTCGTCCACAACGACGCCATGCAGTGCGGCTTCTGCACGCCCGGCTTCGTGGTGGCGGTCCGCGACTTTTTGAACAAGCACCCCAAGGCGACCGAGGCGGAAATTCGCAAGGGGCTGAACAGCAACATCTGCCGCTGCGGCACCTACGCCAACGTGATCGACGCCGCGCTGGAAGTCGTGAAAGGAGGCAAGTAATGGCCGAATATAGCTGGCCCAAGCAGGGCACGGCCGCCGTGCTGGGCAAAGAGTTCGACCGCATCGATGGCCTGGAAAAAGCCACCGGCGCCGCCAAGTACAGCTACGACATCAACCGCAAGGGAATGTTGTTCGCCAAGATGCTCGGCTGCCCGCACGCGCATTGCAAGATCAAGGCGATCGACGCCAGCGGCGCGGCGAAGATGCCGGGCGTTCGCGCGGTGAAAACGATCAAAGAGCCGGGCAACGAAATTCGCTGGCAAGGCGATGCGCTGGCCATCGTCGCGGCCGACAGCGAAGCCGCCGCGGCCGAGGCCCTGAAGACGATCAAGGTCGAGTATGAGATGCTCGACGTGTTCGTCGACGATGAAGATCTGGCCGCCGCCGAAAAGGCCGGCCGCGCCCAGCCCGCCGGCGGCAACACGCAGTGGGAGGTCGAGCCGGACGACGATCTCGACGACGTGCAGGCCGACAAGGAAATCGACCGGCTGCTGAAAAAAGCCGCCGTCATGGTCGAGGGCTACTACGGCATCAACGTGATCGCCCACATGTGCCTGGAACCGCACGGCTCGACGTGCGAATGGAAAGGCGACAAGCTGATCGCCCATCTTTCGACGCAGAACGTCTCGGGCACGGCCGGCCAGTTCGCCGATCCGCTTGGAATCACGGCCGACGATGTGGAAGTGCATTGCGATTTCATCGGGGGCGGGTTCGGCAGCAAGTTCGCCGCCGACGCTTGGGGCGTCGTGGCCGCACAGATCGCCAAGGAAACGGGCCGTCCGGTCAAGCTAATGCTCGATCGCGACCAGGAACTGAAGGTCGCCGGCAATCGCCCCAGCGGGTTCTTGAAGGTCAAGGTCGGCGCCGACAAGGACGGCGTGGTCACGGTTTGGGATTCGCACCACTGGGGCACCAGCGGCCCCAAGGCGGGCGGCATCAGCCAGACGGTGATCCCTTACGTCTTCGATCCCAAAAATCGCCGCCGCAAGCAAACGGCGATCGTCACCGATACCGGCCC
>DATNEC010000186.1:0-15913 GCA_035606815.1 Pirellulales bacterium | reverse complement strand
AGCGTATGCGTAGACGGCCGTTTGAAGGCGCCCGTGCAGGCGAGGGGTGCGAAGGGCCAAGATCGCCAGTTCCGAACGAATCACGGGAGCGGCTTTGGCCGTGACATAACCGCGGGCTTCCGCCCGGCTCATCGACCAGGTTCGCTCCTCGACGCTTTCGCGTACCGCGGCATAACTCCGTTGGGCGATCTGCCGGGCCAATTCTGGCGCCGATGGGGCGCCCCAAAACGCTCTCATAAACTCAAAGAAGCCCATGCCATCCCATCCTTTACAAGATGCGTTGCGAAGTGAGCGGCCCGTCATAGCCATCGTATCGCAAAGGCCGTGTTCTTCAGGGCGGCCGCCCGGCCCATCAAAGCCCGCGCTGGTTGGAAAAGCTTGCCCATCGTGCGCAGACTGGCCGTGCGGCGGCAAGCCGACCTCAGCCAAGCAATGGCTTGCGAGAGCATTGCTTCAGGGTGATAATGGCGCCGCGTGATTTTTTGCCGTTTCGCCCAATTCGCCACTGAGCTAGTCTGCACTCTGCGAGGGATAAGCAATGTTGCACAAAGCGCTTTCGGGAGTCCTGGTCGGCCTGTTTGCGTCGGGATTGTGCCTGGGGCAAGATTTTCCCAAGCCGGGACCGGAGCACGAGTGGCTGAAGAAAATCGAAGGCAAGTGGGACGCCGTGATGGATGCCGGCGGTCAGAAGTCGAAGGGCGCCGCCACCTACAAGTCGATTTGCGGTGGAATGTGGCTGGAGAGCGACTTCGAGGGAGATTTCGGCGGCCTCAAGTTCCAGGGGCACGGTCTCGACGGCTACGACCAAAGCAAAAAGAAGTACGTGGGCGTGTGGGTCGACTCGATGCAGAGCGCCCCGATGACCTTCGAAGGCGACTACGACCCCAAGGCCAAGTTGATGGTGATGACAGGCGAATCGGTCGGCCCGGACGGCAAACCGCAAAAGTTCAAGAACACCACCGAGACGAAGGACGACGACCACTTCACGTTCAAGATGTACATGCTCCTGCCCGACGACAAGGAACAACTGGCGTTCACGATCGAGTATACGCGCCGGAACTGAGCGCCGGTTCGTTTTCGTCGCCGTCCAGGTCAAGCTCGCGAGCGGCGCCCTGGCGACTGGCCTGCAACTGCGCCGCGATCGAATTGAACTCATCGGCCATTTCGCGCCAGAAGTCGTTTTCGCGGAACCGTAGCGGCGCTACCGTCTGGCCCTCGGCGAGTTGGCGCATGGCCTGGCGCAATCGCACGATCGGGCCCGCCACCCGATTGCTCATCTGCACCATGTCGTAGGCGATGACCGGCAACAGGAACAAGGAAGCGATGGCGATCGGCTGGCAGGAACTCCACAAGTCGGCGTAAGGCGATTCCAAGCCGGCGCGGCCGTCGATGATTTTCAACAGGGCGACGATGCCGATCGTCACCGTCGTGCCGCCCATCCAGTAGAAAATCGTGCGCAGCGCGAGCGCGCCCTGGACGCGGGAATCGACGAAGAATTTTTTGCGTTTGTATTTCGGCATGACAGGTGCTCCGACAAGACGAGGCGAACGGCGCCCAAAGAAGCCGCTGAAACTCTACCTCTCGACCCGCGGCAGGGTGGCCCGAATCGCGGCCGAACTCGCGGGGCAAGCGCAAAAGCTTGTGTCCCCGAGCGTTCGGGCCGCCGGCCGGAGCCGGCATAATCGGTCGATGCGCATTTCCCCGCACCGCATTTGGCCGAAGGCCGAAATCGAAGTACGTTTTCCAATAGGCGACCGTTACTTCACGTCTTGCGATCGCTCGGAAAGTAACTCTTTCCTTCGTCACATCTTTTTTATCGAGGAGCGAGAGTGCTATGAGGTGCAGCATTTCCACCGGTCCGAGAAAATCAGCTTTCTGCCGATTGGCGGCCTGTCTGGCGGCGGTCGCCTGGATCGCCGGCTGGCAGACGGTCCCCGCGCAGAACCCCTTGAGCGGCGTCGCGCGGGTCGAAGAGGATTGGGAACTGGTCGTCAACGATCCCGACATCAACGACGACAGCCCGCAAGTGACTTGCGTGATTGCGCCGCTGGACCTTAGCAGCGGCTACTTGGCCGTCGACGTCAACTTCCACAGCCAGCCCGACTATTCGCCGGGCGGAGTGCAGATGCACGTTTGGAGCCCGAACCAAGCGATGTTGGTCGCGAACCTGGGCGCGACCAATCCGTTGCAGACCGAGAACGAGACGATCACCTGGACGACGAGCATGTCGCTCGCCGATGCGACGTTGACCTTCGCGATTGTCAACGGCTCTTCGACGACGTGGGGTTCGTTCGGCAACGACAGCAAGCTGCAGCTCAGCGTCGCCGCGCCGTTGACGGACCTGGCCGGCTACTCTTCCGAAGTCTCGCTCGACAATTCCGGCGTGCCTTACGCCAGCAACCGCGTGACGTCGTTGACGCTCAAGGCCGTCCGCTGGTATTCGGCTTCCGGCGCCTTGCTGCAACAGAACACGACCCCTCAGCCGGTCCATCCGCAAAACTGACCCGTTCGCAAGGCGGACCTCTCGGCTTCAAAATCTTTTCAGGAGTGCCATAACTATGTCAACTCGCCTTTATCCGCTCGCCCGCGATCGGTCGGGCAACGTCACCGTGCTGTCGGCCCTGCTGCTGATCGTCTTCATGGGGCTGGTGGCTTTTTCCGTCGATCTGGGCTATCTGGTCAACAGCAAGGCCGAATTGCAGCGCACGGCCGACGCCGCTGCGCTGGCCGCTGCCGCCGACTTGGTTTACAAGGGCGTGCCCGGCACGCCCGTCAATCTGACTTCCAACATCGCCAGCGCGCAAAGCGACGCGACGGTGTACGCCTCGCGCAATCACGTGTGCAGCACGTCGCCCGACCTCGGCTCGACGGGCGGGGTGGTGGTCGGCTATATGGCCAACCCTCGCGTCGCCGGCGCCACGATGGACTTCTCCAACCCGAACCAGTTCAATGCGGTGCAAGTCACGGTCAATCGCAACGACCAAGAAAACGGCAAAGTGCCCTACTTCTTCGCCAAAGTGTTCGGCCTGAACGGCCAGGCCGCCTCGGCGCAAGCCACCGCGGCATTGATCAACAACGTGGCGGGTTTTCAGACCCCCTCCGGACCGGCCGGCTCGTACAATCTGCCGATTCTGCCGTTCGCCGAGGACACCGTCACCGTCAACGACCTGCTCTCGGGCAGCTACACCGCCGCCAACGGCGCAACCGTGGGTCTCACCGACGATTGGAGTTGGAACGCGTCCTCGCAGCAGGTCACGTCCGGTCCCGACGGGATTTTGGAGTTCAATTTGTTTCCGCAAGGGACCGGCTCGCCGGGCAACCGCGGCACGGTGAAGATCGGCACTTCGAATAACAGCACGGCCACCGTCGTGCAACAGATTCTCAACGGCATCAGCGCCAGCGATCTGTCGTATTATCCGAACAATACGCTGAGCTTGAACGCCCAAGGCGTGTTGGTGCTGCCCGGCAATCCCGGAATCAGCGCCGGCTTCAAGAGCGCACTGGCGTCGATCATCGGCCAGACGCGGCTGATCCCCGTCTTCAGCACGGTCACCGGCAACGGCAACAATGCGCAGTTCACGATCGTGCAGTGGTTCGGCATCCGCGTGATGGACGTCAATCTGACCGGCTCGATGAGCTCCAAGCACTTGACGGTGCAACCGGCGAACGTGTTCGTCAAGGGAGGCATGGTTCCCAGCACGTCCGGCACGCAAACGAGCTATGCCGTGTATTCGCCCGTGTGGCTTGTGAAATAGCGCGTCGGCGCCCCCCAAAGGTGAAAGAGGATATCAACATGATACGCCAACGTCGTCGCAACGATCGGCGGGGCACGTCGGCCGTGGAGTTTGCGTTCATCGCACCCGTGTTTTTCATGCTCGTGATCGGCATGATTGAATTCGGCCGTGCGATGATGGTGCAGCAAGCGCTGACCAACGCCGCGCGTCAAGGCGCGCGCCTGGCCACGCTTGACAGCACCAACAACAGCTCGAACCCGACGCCCGGGTCGCTCGTCACGACCGAAGTCAACCAGGCCCTCAGCGCGGCGAACATCTCGGGGGCGGCAACCGCCATTTCCCCCTCCTTGCCAGCCGCAGCGGGCCAGGATATTTCCGTCACGGTCAGCGTGCCGTACACGAGCGTGACCTGGGTTCCATCGCCCTGGTTCCTCGGCGGCGCCACGCTGACGGCCAATTGCGTGATGCGGCGCGAAACGACGCAATGAAATCTCGCGTCTACGGCCAGGCCCTGCCGCGGCAGATGGTTTTGACCACCGGCAGGGCCGAGTCGAAAAGCAACTCGTGCGGATCGATCGCGTCGCCTTCGGGCAACGCGACGATCGCCAGATTGGCGAGCTTTCCAGGCGCCAGACTGCCGGCCCGGTCGGCTTGGCCCAGCGCCCGCGCTCCGCGGAGCGTGCCAAGTTCCAGAATCGCGGCGGGCCGCAACTCGGGAAACTCGCGCGCGATCAGACGCAGCTCCTCGAGCACCCTCAAATCGGGATTCGAGGCCCGGCTATCCGTGCCGATGGCGACATTCGCGCCGGCCGCCAAAAGCCGCGGAAGAGGATGCTGCGAATGCCCGAAATAGGCGTGGGTCCGCGGGCAATAAACGACGCTGATCCGCTCGCGAGCTTGGGCGACGAGCGCGACTTCTTCCGCGTCGAGATAGTTTCCGTGAATGACGAGCGCCCGAACGCGGGCGTCGGCCAGTCGCCGCAGATAATCCATCGGCCGCGCACCATGAGGAATGGCCGTCGGATCCCAGGCGCCGAGTGACTCCAACAGCTCGCGAAAAGGGCCGCCGCCCGTGAGCAAAAGCTCCAGTTCTTCGCGCGATTCCGCTAAGTGGAAAGCCAGCGGCGCGTCGGCCGCCGCGGCGAGCGCGATCAGACCGGCGAACAGTTCGGGATGCACGGTATAAGGCGCGTGTGGACTCAAGCCGGGGCAATGGCGCCCGGCGTCGCACGCCGCGGCAAGATGCCGGCGCGCTTCGTCCAACTTGTTCGCGGCGCGATCGGAGGCCAAACCGATCGACTCAAGAAAAACCGCGGCCTCGATCGGAGAGGCATCGAACTCCTCGCGCGGCCAGCCGGGCTGCGCGATCTCGCCCAGCAGCGTCGTGCCGGCCCGCATAGATTCTTCCAAGCCTTGCCTGACCGCCTCGCACGGGTCGTTCGTTCGCCCGCGACGGAATTCGACCACCCTGCGAACCCACTCTGGAAAGATCGTCTCCGGTTCGCCGAGCGGTTGAGTGACGTCGCTAAATTCCAGGTGAGTATGGGCGTTGACCAGGCCCGGCACGATCGCGACGTTGCCCAAGTCTTCGATCTCGCAAGGGCCGGCCGTGGTCCGGCCGACCGCCGCAATGCGGTCGTCGGCGATTGTCACCACGCCATCGGGCAATGGCGAACCACAAACCGGAAACACGAATCGGGCCTTGAGGGCGATGGAGAGAGACATCCGGCCGCCTGAATCGACTATTTCAAGTCCAACCCGAGAAGATATTCGTCGAGCGCTTGCCGTTTTTCTTTCGACTGCTGCTGGAGCTTGGCGATGTCGGCGCGAAGCTTTTCGACCTCGTCCTCTTGCGAGCCGAACTTCTTCACGTAGCGATTGTAGAGATCGGAGTTGCGATCGAGCTGGGCCATGTTCTCGCGAATCCGGGCCTGCTCCTGGGTGATCGCGCCGATCTGCTGCTCGGCCTGTTGTTGCCGCTGGGCCACGCCCTCGATTTCGGTTTTCCGCTTGACCAACTCCTGCAGGGCCTGCTTGACCGGCTGGCTGACGACTGACGAGCGCAGGTAAAACTGGATGACGCCGTTGTCGAGATTATTCGCCGCAAATTCCTGACTGATGACCTGTTCCTCTTCGACGACGAGCTTCGCCGGCTTGCCGGGTTGGGCGTCGATCGCAAAGCGATACAGATTGCGGGTTTTTTCCGCGGGCTGTTCCGGCGCGAGGAGCTTCCAGTCGGAATCGAGCGGGTACTCGATCAGCAGCCGCTTCTCGTTTTTGCCGGAGTTTTTGGCGGTGTACTGCTGCTCGCGCCGCAATTTGCGGCTCGCGTGCAACACGCCTTTGGCCAGGCGGACCGAGACGAGTTGATCGGGATGGGCTTTGCTCGTCTGGACCACTTCGGTATCGAGATCGAGCGCATAGCTGATCAATCGCTCGCTGGCCGGCGAGAGATCCTCGATTCGCGCATCGCCGGCATAGCTGCCGCCGTCGAAGACCGTGATCGGTCCTTGCATCAGGTGCAACTCGGTCGTGTTCTTCAATCGCAGGCCGTTGAGCGGATGTTTCGGCTGCACGCTCGGATTGTAAATCGAAACCTTTTCCCCTTCGACCTTTTCGTTGACGATCGGCAGCATGGCGGACTGCTGGCGCGGTAGATCCACCGGCGTTTCAATGGCGTATTGAAACAACTCGCCGACCTCGCCGCTTTGGGCGGCCGATTGGACCCCGGCGTTTTCGCCACCGGCGAAAAATGCGGCCTCGGCGGGCTTGCCTGCGGCGGCCAGGGCGCGACCGCGGGCCGCCGGCGCGGCCATCGGCGCCGGCGCGGCAGGCATCGCGCCCCCCATGCCGGCTGCCCCTCGCTCGAGCATCCGCCGGCCTTGTTTTTCGGCTTTGTCGGCGAATTCCGCCGACGCCTGGTCCAAGTCTTGCCCGTAGGTCTGCGGCCGCAGCGACGCGAACAACTCCGGCTCTACCACCGGCCGCGGCACGTAGAGCGGCTGGTACAGATTCATCACGAACGAAATCGGCCGGCCGCTGACGAGCGTCAACGAAACCTGTTTCCAATCTTCCTCGGTGGTGTTCTCGACCAGCGCCCAGCCCTGCAACAGCGGCTTGGCTTCGTCGTCGAGCACGAGGCGATAGCTGGTTTTCCAGATCGGCGTCTCTTGGACGTATCCGACTTGCACCGCCCGCTTGCCGTCGCCCAGGAAATTGAGCGTCACGCTCTTCTTGTCGGAAGCATGTCCCAGGGCCAACACGGTCAGCGCCTGGCGCAGCTCGCGGTCGAGTTCTTCGTTCAAAAGCTTGATGCGGGCGACGCCGGCCAAGGGCAGACTGCGCAGACCTTCATCGGTCAGAAGGTTCAAAAACTCGGTTTCCACGGTCTCATGCTCGCCGGCCTTCTGCTTCCGCGTTTCGACGCCGAGAATTACGCCGACGATTTTATTGGGCGATTCGATCTCGACCTTTTCGCCGCGGACCTGATCGAGCAAGTCGGCCAGCGTGGGGTTGTTCGTCAGGTCGATGGCGAACGTTTTGAGGGTCTTCGTGATCGGGTCCATCGAGCCGTAGGTGACGGTCGAGATCCGCCCGCCGCCCCGGTCCTCGAGCACCATGCTCTTGAGCAAGTCGTTCACGTCGTCGACGTTGAACTTCATTTCGACCTGCGAATCGCCAGCGACTTCGCCGTTGTGCTGGAAGAAGCCGACCCCCGAGTTGAAGAGCACGACTTTCTTGAGCGGCAATTGACTCACGGCGCGGTCCTCGGCGAGAGCGAAATCCGCCGGCACGGCCAACAACACGGCCCAGAGACTGGCGGAGGGCAGCACGAAACGCAGGCGACGAATCAAGACATCGTACACGATCATGACCAGGGACTCCTTCGCGGTTGCGGGGATGCGCAGTTCTAGCTAGCTTTCAGACGCCGGGAGACGATAAAGGTTCCGTCACGCGGGCGACTTGGCCATGCGTTGAATAGATTGGCGGAAGAAGCCGGCGCGGTCGAGCGTATCCGGAGGGGGCTGGCGGATATGAAGGCCGGGCGAACCAGGTATCGGATTCTTTTCGCCTGCCGCAAGAACGTCGTGACAATCCTGTGCGTCTACCACGGTTCGCGGGAGCGAAAGGCGACAAGTCAAAGCGATGGGCGGTCGATCAGCGACGTTTGAAGAACTTGTTCAGCACGTCGGCCGCTGCGCCGCCGGTATCGAGATTTCCGTTTTTGTGCGGGATGGGGGGCAGCTTGCCCGGCACTCTCTTCTTCTCGGCGGGGGCCTTGGTTTCGGCCGGCGCTTTGGGCTCGACGACAGCTCGCGAGGCGTCGGCCGCTTCCACCTTCAAACTGTCGCTCGAAAACGACGCGCTGTCGGCCGAACCGAGAGTTTTATCGATATCGATTTCGCTGGTTTCGTTGGCGTTGATCACGCGCGTTTCCGTCGAGCCCGCCTTGTCCTTGTCCGACAACCACTCGCTCACGTCGAGTTTGTCGCCCGGGCCTTCCGCCGTGCGGGTGGCGGCCTCGCGGACGCTCTCAACCTTGGGGCGTTTTTTGCCGACGGTCGTCGCCAGCAGGCAAACCTCGAACTCCAGCGGTCCGACGACAAGCCGGTCGCCCGCCTTGAGCTCGCGTTCGCCAGCGACGCGCTCGCCATTGACGAGCGTGCCGTTCTTGCTGCCGAAGTCCCGGATAGCAATGAAGCCGTCTTCCACCAGAATCGCGCAGTGGTGCCGACTGATGAGATCGCTTCGAGGTCTAAGTTGACAGTCTTCCGCGCGGCCGATGAAGAACTTCGGCCCGGGAATGAGCAGTTCTTGCCCCACGCTTTTGCCCACCAAAACTTTCAGTCTGACTTCCATTGCGCGACGATGCTCCGCGGAAAGGTACGGAAACAATCGAGAATTAAATTATCAGCGCGGTAGAGGTGCGAGACCTCGCCGCAAGCCGCATCGCACATTCGATTCTGACTGAAAGGTCATTGCAAATCCAACATCTATTCTATGATGAACTGCCCTCAAGAACTCATCGGCAAAAAACGACCGGGGGCCTGATGACAAATAGATCGACCGGCGGCAAATGCCGGCGCTCCGCCATCTTTTGCCGGCCGTTTGTGGCCTGCTCGTTGGTCTCGCTTTCCCTGCGACTCATTCATGGCGCCGCCGTGGATTTCGGCACTGCGAATGCAGTCAACGCCTGCTCTCGGTTCCAATTTCGCTATCCTCTCAGATTTGCCCGAAAAAGCAATCCCCCGGTTTACTTAATTTATTGCAATGGTCCGAACCATAGCATGAGACTAAGACCGACCCCCTGCCGCGAGCATAGTCAGGCAAATGTGGGAGGTCAAAAAAAATCTCGAAAACGAGGCTTTTGCCTATCGGCGCCGGTTCCATGCCGAATCGCCATATTTGTCTCGGGCCAAGACCGCCGCCGCCCGCCGTTCGGCATCGCTCAGCGGTTCGATCGAGACCGCCGACTTCAACCAGGCGAGGATCTCCGAACAGGCCAGTGATCGCCAGTCGGGGCGGCCTTGAAAATGGGGAAAAAGATCCTCGATTCCCGGCAATTCCGGGGCCGCCGTGGACCGCCTGAGCAAGAAGCTTCCATGCTGCAACACGGCGCCGCCCCGCCGCCGCTGGGCGCTGCCCCCTACTTTGGCGCCACCGGCGATCAGATCCCCCGCGCTGCGGCGCTCAAAGCAAAGAAACGGTTCCTCGCGTCGCGGGCCGGACCTCGAACCCAACTCGGGTTCATGCATCCGGGCCTCGACCGCCAGGGCGGCTAATACTCGTACCAGGGCCGAATGCACAGCTTCATAAAGGCCGCGTGAATCGCGAGCCAGGGGGTCGCCCGCTGGAGCAATCAGGGCGTACGTCAACTCTTGGTCGTGGACGATCGCACCTCCGCCGCTCGGCCGCCGAACGAGCGGGCAATCCCTGCTGGCCGGGTGATCGAAACGGCTCGCATAGTCTTGGAAGTAACCTAGCGAAACGGTCGGCTCCGACCATTCGTAAAAACGCAACGTCCGCCTCGGCTCGCGTCCCGCACGATCAAGCAGCACCTCGTCGACGGCCATGTTCCAGGCGCCCGAATTCGGCGGGTCGAAGATCAGGCGGTGCAGAGAGGCGGGCGGGCCTTCCTCCTCGCTCCTCACTCCTCACTCCTCCCCTCCTCCGGCCAAATGACCACCGGCTTGCGCGCGGCCTGGACTTCGTCGGGCCGGCTGGTCATCGTCGTGTGGGGAGCGTCGTGCAGCAAATCGGCCGGCTCTTCCGTGATCCGGAACAAAGTCTGGGCGAAGGCGTCGAGCGTTTCTTTACTTTCGGTCTCGGTCGGCTCGATCATTATCGCTTCGCGGACGGTGAGCGGGAAATAGACCGTCGGCGCGTGAAAGCCGTAGTCGAGCAGCCGCTTGGCGATGTCCATCGCCGAGACCCCCTTTTCGGCCTTGAGCTTGGCCGCCGAAGCAACGAATTCGTGCATGCAGCGCTCGCCCTGCGGCACGGGGAAGATGTGCTTCACCCGGCTGAGCAGATAGTTGGCGTTGAGCACCGCGTTTTCGCTCACGCGCCGCAGCCCGTCGGGGCCGTGCGTGCGCAGATAACAGTAGGCCCGGATGAGCACGCCCACGTTGCCGAAGAAACTGCGCACGCGGCCGATCGTTTGCGGCCGATCGAAGTCGAGGCGAAACGTATCGCCGTCGCGCTCGACGACCGGTACGGGCAGGTAAGGGGCCAACGTTTTGCGGACCGCGATCGGCCCGGCGCCGGGGCCGCCGCCGCCATGCGGGCCGCTGAACGTTTTGTGCGGATTGAAGTGCATCATGTCGGCGCCGCAATCGCCAGGGCGGCTGATGCCGAGCACGGCGTTCATGTTGGCCCCGTCGAGATAGATCAAGCCGCCGGCCTCGTGGACCAGATCGGCGATCTCCCGAATGTGGCGGTCGAACATCCCCAGCGTGTTCGGATTGGTGATCATGAACACGGCCGTTTCGGCGTCGAGCTTGGCCCGCAGATCGTCCAAATCGACGAAGCCTCGCGGCGTGCTCTTGACGGTGACCGATTCAAAGCCGACGACCGCCGCGCTGGCCGGGTTCGTGCCGTGCGAGCTATCGGGGGCCAGCACCTTCGTGCGCGGCTGGCCCAGTGCGCGAAAATAGGCCCGAGCGACCAAGAGCGCCGTCATTTCGCCGTGAGCGCCGGCGGCGGGTTGCAGCGAGACGGCGTCGAGTCCGGCGATTTCGGCCAGCATCGCCTGCAATTCCCAGAGCAGTTCCAGCAACCCTTGCAGCGTGTGTTCGGGCTGGTAGGGATGCAAGTTTGCCAGCCCCGGCAGCGCCGCGATGCGTTCGTTGCGCTTCGGATTGTACTTCATCGTACACGAGCCGAGCGGATAGAAATGCGTATCGACCGACATGTTCAAGGTCGACAGGTTCGTGAAATGCCGCACGACGTCGGGCTCCGCAAGCTCCGGCAACGCGGGCGGCTCGGCGGCCAGCGCTTCGCGCGGCAGCAATTGTTCCAGCGGCGTCTCAGGCACGTCCGATTTCGGCCAGCGCACGGCGCGGCGGCCCGGTTTCGACAGTTCGAACAGCGGCAGGATCGCTCGGGTGTTTCGCATCAGGTTTTCTTCGCCCCGTCAGTTTTGAAATTCAGCGCTTCACCGCGGAGCGCGCTTACTTGTATCTGCGACACTTTCTTAAAGGGGATGTGGAGATACGGAGGAGATGTGGAGATCAAGCAAGGATGGTTCAAACTCAAAAACTCCATCTCCGCCATCTCCTCCGTATCCCCACATCTCCTTTTAAAGAATCAACACCTCACGCCCCGCGCAGGCAATCGGCCAGCGCGTCGATTTCGGCTTTGGTGCGTTTCTCGGTGACTGTCACCAACATGCAATCAGACAATTCGGGATACCAACGCGCCAGCGGGATGCCGGCGAAGAAGCCGCCCGCCTCGCCCTCGGCCATCAGCGCCTCGACCGCGCTGTCGCGATCGCGGACGACGAACTCCTTGAACGTCGGCCGCTCGAAGGCGAGCGAGAGCCGGCCGCCGGCGGCCAATCGATCGGCCGCATAGCGGCTCTTGCGCAGGCAAAGCTCGGCCACTTCGCGCATGCCTTGCGGACCCATCAGCGACAGGTAAATCGCGGCTCGCAAAGCGTAGAGACCCTGGTTCGTGCAAATGTTGCTAGTGGCCTTTTCGCGGCGGATGTGCTGCTCGCGCGTTTGCAGCGTCAGCACCCAGCAGCGCTTGCCGCGGCGATCGACGGTTTCGCCGGCGATGCGGCCCGGCATCCGCCGCACCAAACCTTCGCGGCAGGCCATGATGCCCAGGTACGGCCCGCCGTAGGCCATCGGGCTGCCGAGCGATTGACCTTCGGCCACGACGATGTCGGCGCCGTAATCGCCCGGCCGCTTGAGCAGCCCCAGGCTGATCGGATCGACCGAAACGGCCAGCAACGCGCCCGCGGCGTGCGTCACGCGGGCGATTTCATCGACTTCCTCCAGGCACCCGAAAAAGTTCGGCTGCTGCAACAACACGCATGCCGTATCGCCATTTACCGCGGCGGCCAAGTCAGCGGGCGAAACCGCGCCCCGCGGCGCCGCGACCGTGACCAATTCGATGCCGAGATTGCCGAGATGCGTCGCCAGAATCTGACGGTATTCCGGATGCACGCTGGCGGTCGTCACGACGCGCCGATGCCGCCCGGTGGCGCTCATGCTCATGAACACGGCTTCGGCCGCGGCGCTGCCGCCGTCGTACAGGCTGGCGTTCGAGACATCCATGCCGGTTAGCCGGCAGATCAGCGTCTGGTACTCGAAGAAAGCTTGCAGGTTTCCCTGGCTGGCCTCGGCCTGATATGGCGTATAGGACGTGTAGTATTCGCCGCGCGAAGCGAGCATGTCGACGGCGGCCGGAATGAAATGGTCGTAGCTGCCGCCGCCCAGGAAGCAGACGCGCTGGTCGGCCGACACATTTTTATTCGCAAGTTCGCTCAGGCGAGCGGTCAATTCCAACTCGGTCAGCGCCGGCGGAAGATCGAGCGGACGATGGAGCCGCAGTTCCGCGGGGACCATCTCGAACAATTCGTCGATCGAGCCGACGCCGATCGCTTCGAGCATGGCCCGCTGGTCTTCGGGCGTATTAAGGAGATAGGGCATCGCTAATGTTGCTCTTCCGCACACTGTTTTTGATATGCGGCGTAATCCATCAGGTTCTTCAAAGCCGCATCGCCGGAGAGCTTGACGCGGATCATCCAGCCTTCGCCGTAAGGGTCGGAATTGAGCGTTTCGAGCCGGTCGGCCAAGCCCTCGTGGACCGCGACGACTTCGCCGTCGACCGGGCTGTATAAGTCGCTGACCGCTTTGACCGATTCGATTTCGCCGAAGGCGTCGCCCGTCTTGAGCTGGCGGCCAACGGCGGGCAGTTCGATGTAGACCAGGTCGGTGAGGGCTTCCAGGGCGAAGGCGGAAACGCCGATCGTGGCGATCTTCGCCCCGCCTTCGGCGTCGACGCGGACCCATTCGTGCGTTTTGGCGAACAGTAATTTATCGGGCGTCACTGGTCGAGACTCCGTTGACGGTTATCGGGGATCGTAATTCTTTGATGGGCGAAAACAGTAGGGCAGCCACTCCTGTCTGCCGTCATTGCTTCGCAATTCTTCGACCCCAACGGGGTCATATTCGTCAGCCCAGGGCGCAGCCCTGGGAAATCGCACCACGTAAATCCGTCGTCGACCCCAACGGGGTCGGACGACGCCACGCGACGCCTTTCGTCGTCGATGGTTCGTCGCATCGGTACAGTCACTCCGCTGGTCACGCCCCGTTGGGGCTTCGATAGATCGTGGGGCGGTCCCAATTCCCAGGGCTGCGCCCTGGGCTTTCGAATGCGACCCCGTTGGGGTCAAATCAAATGCGAGCGAGCTTCCAACAGTTTCGGTCCCCAAAGTGTGCTAGAGTTGCTACTGCATTGAGTTAGGTGCTCTAAGATTCATCGAGGCAGACAGGAGTGTCTGCCCTTACTGACGCTGATAGAACGGCAACTTGATGACATGAGCAGGCTCTTCTCGGCCGCGGATATCGACGGCCAGTTCGGTTCCCGGCGCCGACGCGGCCGGTTCGACGTAAGCCATGGCGAGCGGCTTGTCGAGAGTGGGCGAAAAGGTTCCGCTGGTGACTTCGCCGACCGGCCGCCCTTCAAACAATACCGGGAAGCCTTCTCGCGGCACCCGCTTGCCGGCGAGTTCCAATCCCACGCGTCGCGGCAGATCGGTGCGCCCGGCGATCGCGGCGAGCGCATCGCGGCCGGTGAATTCTCGGCCTTCGAGATCGACGGCAAAGCCCAGCCCGGCTTGATAGGGATTGATCTGTTCCGACAGTTCATGGCCGTAGAGCGGCATGGCGGCTTCCAACCGCAACGTGTCGCGGCAGCCCAGCCCCGCCGGCGTGGCGCCCGCGGCGACGAGCTTTTCCCAAATGCCGGGGGCGGCTTGGGCGCCGACGATCAGTTCGCAGCCGTCTTCGCCCGTGTAGCCGGTGCGGCTGACGATGCCGCCGTGCCCGGCGACGAGCGCCTCGCGGCCGGCGTAATATTTCATCTTGGCCAATTCGACGTCGACCAGCGGCTGCACGAGTTCGAGCGCCCGCGGGCCTTGCACGGCCAGCATGGCCCAGTCGCGCGTGACGTCGGTCAGATGCACGTCGGCCGCCGCAGCCAGTCTGGGCCGCAGCCAGTCGAGGATTTTCAACCGATTGCCGGCATTCACCACCAGCAGAAAATAGGACCGCTCGGCCGCGTCGCGCAAGTGATAGACCAGCACGTCGTCGAGAATTCCGCCGGCGTCATTCGTGACCAGGCCGTAACGAATTCGCCCCGGCTTCAGGTCGCTCGTGCGGCGCGTGACGAGCCGGTCGAGAAAATCGGCGGCCTCGGGTCCGTCGAACCGCAGCCGGCCCATGTGCGAGATGTCGAACACCCCGGCGGCGGTGCGCGTGGCCTGGTGCTCGGCCACGATTGACGAATACTGCACGGGCATCGACCAGCCGGCGAAATCAACCATTCGCCCGCCCTGCGAGGCGTGCCAATCGTGCAGCGGCGTTCGGGCCAGCATTTCTGTCATGGGTCCAATCGCCTTTGGACTTCGATCAGGAGGGCGAAGTAATGCATTCCTCGCCAGCGCGAGCTTGAGCCTGTCCAGGCGTACGAGGAATGCCGAGTTGCCAAGGAAACGCTTTTGCCCCGCAGCCAAGCATTGTACCGGGCCGGCGCGATCTTGCCAGGGTTGCGATCTATACGCCTTTATAGCTCAGCACAGGCTGCAGTCGCAGCACGATCTTGGTCAGTTCGCGCTGCGCCCGCATGACGGCGAAGATGTCCTTATAGGCCGAAGGGGCCTCATCGCGCAGCTTGCCGGCTTGACGCTCATTGAACCAAACGCCGCGCATTTCGCTCATCAATTGGCGCTCGCCGATCGTGTGCAGCGCGTCGGATCGGCTGAGCGCTCGGCCGGCGCCGTGCGAACTGGAGCAAAGCGACTCCGCCAAGCCGCGCCCCGAAGTATGGAAACTGGCCGTTCCCATCGAGCCGGGGATGACGCCCGGTTCACCGATCCGCGCCGAAAGGGCGCCTTTGCGATGCACCCAAAGGCCGTAATTGCCGTGGGTCTCGAAGCGGACATGGTTGTGATTGGCGTGGATCAAGGAGCCTCGGTCGAGTTCAACAGCGAACAAATCGCTGAGCAACTCGGCGACGGCGGCCACGATCGCCAGTCGGTTTTCGGACGCATATCGCTCGGCCCAAGCCGCATCTGCCAGATACGCACGGCCCAGCGGCGAGTCGGCGTCAAACGAAGACGGGCCTTGAGTCCCAGATTCGCGGCTTGCCAAGGCGGCATGGTGCGAGCTGATCGCTTGCCCCATGCCGCGGGAACCAGAATGGACCATCAGCCACGTCCGCCCTTCGTCATCTTTCTGGAATTCCAAAAAGTGATTGCCGCGTCCAAGAGTGCCCAATTGCACCCGTCCATCGCGCAGTTTCATTTTCTCTAACCTGGGGTGACTCAACTGCGCTTGCAAAAGACACTCTGGCAGGCTCGCGGGCACGGATTCGCGACGCTGTTTCAACGGCGGCACGCGTCGATAAAGACCTGCGAGCAGATTAGCCGCCGAATGCTCGTCGCC
>DATNEC010000330.1:0-5898 GCA_035606815.1 Pirellulales bacterium | reverse complement strand
GCGAATTTCGATTTCCTGCACAAACCGGCGGAAGTCGAATCGGAAGCGGCGCCCGACGTCGAAGAAGCGGCGCAAGAGGTCGAAGAAGACTCCCAGCACGACGACGACATGGCGGGGCAGGACGACGACGAACTTGCCGGCCTGGATGTCTCGGCTGCACCTCCGGAACACGCCGAAGCGGATGCCGAAGCGCCGGATGAAGGCGGTCTCGATTTTCTGGCCGAAGAGGTCAAGCCCGCCGCCTCGGCGCACGCGCCGACCTTCAGTTTTCTGAACAGCGCGCCGGTCGAACCGGCCGAAGCTTCGGCGCCGGAAGAGGAATTCGCTCCGCCGGAGGCCGAGCCGGTCGCCGCGGAGGATTCGCCCAGCTTCGGCTTTCTCGGCGCAGACGCCGACGATTCCGCCGCGGCCGAACCAACGCTGGATTTCACCGACTCTGCCGCGACCGAAGCAGAAGAAGGCGGCGAGCATCCGCTCGGCGAGGTCGACTCGCTTGATTCGATCGAAGAGGCGCCTCCGTCAGAGGCCGTAGCGCCTGCTGAAGAAGCGGTGGCTGAAGAAGTGGCGGCTGAAGCGTTTGCTGAAGAAGCATCTGCCGAATCAACGTTTTCTGAAGAAACGCCCGCCGCCGACATGCCGCCCGTCGCAACATCGGACTCGGATGAAATGGCAGGACTCGATTTCTTGCGCGACGAAGGCCCTGCGGAGGGCGCTGCGAAGGACGACGCCCCCAGTTTCGGTTTTCTGGGCGCGCTGGAATCGACCGCCACCCCGGACGACGCGGATTCGCAGCCGCTTGACCTCACGTTGCACGATCCCGAAAGCGAGGGCGAAGAGGTTGCCGCGGTTGATTCCGACTCTCCGATTGCAAGCATCGACCGGGCGGAGTTGAACTTCGACGAGGGCATGGCAACGCCGGCGCCGGAGAACTCCGGCGACAGCACGAACGACATGACCTTGCCTTTCGACGCCGAGTCGGCGGATGCCGATGAGGACTCGGGCGAGTTCGCCTTGCCCGTCGAGCCGGCGGCGGCCAGCGACGACGACCGAGGAGTTTTCAAGTTCATCGACGCCTCGCCCGCGGTTGAAGGGGCGGAAGCGGACGAGGCGGCGGATGAAGATTCAGCCGAATATGCGATCTCGCTCGAACCGCATGCGACGCCGCCGCTCGGTTCTCCCGGCGCCGAAGAGGAGTCGGCCGACAACGATGCAGGGTTCAATTTTTTGGAAGACGCCGCGCCGCCGGCGACTGCGGAAGACGATCGGCTGAACGACGATCGCCCGAACGACGAGGACGACAGCGCCGCGGCGATGCCGCCGCTGACTTCGGCGTCGGCCGATGCGGACGAGGAATCGGCGGCGGAACCCGGGCAAGACAAAAAGCGAAGCTGGTGGCGAATCGGCAAAGCCAAGGACGCCAAGCCCGCCAAGGAAAAGACGAAATCCAAGGCGGCCAAAAGGCCGGTCATCCAACCGTCTGCCGTCGTCGTTCCATCCCCGCAACAGGACTTGGGGAGTGCGACCAAGCCGGGCCAACCGCCGCTCGACCCCGATGAGGCCGCGCTCGATTTCCTGGCCGACGAGACGCCGGCTCCTTCGATCGACGCCAAGGCCAAGCCGTCTTCGGCGGCCGAGAAAGGCAAACCGGCCGAACAGGCGCCCCAAATCCAGGTCGGAACAGAGAAAGCCAAAGCAGACGCACCGGAAGACGACGAACTGAACAACTTTTTCGAGTCGATCGGCCTCGACTGAGAGCGCCTAATTCGACGCGGTAGCAATGGCAGGAAACCTGGGCGGACCGAAACGGCTGGAAACTTGTTCGCATTCGATTTGACCCCAACGGGGTCGAAGAATTGCGGCGTTTACCCCGCCTCGCGGCGTTCGGCGGGCGGCGAAGGCGAACGAGGATTGATCTTCCAATGCGGGCCGCGAATCGTCGAAGGCGCCGGAGACATCAACGGCCCAATCGGGCCTTCGGGGGCGCCGTCCCACGCGTGCGCAGCGATCTGCGCCAGAATTCGTTCCGCCGCCGCAATGGCATCGCGACCGTCTTCCCCTGAAACCCGTGGCGCGCGGCCGGCGCGAATGCTGCCGGCGAAGTCCAGCCATTCGGCGGTAATCGCGTCGCACGGCTCGGCCTGGATCTGTTCGAGCGGCAAATGTTCGGCCATCAAGCGATCTTTGAGCGCCGTCTTTTCCTCGATCGACATTTGTTCGACGTCCAGCTCGCGCCGCAGCAACGCGTCGCTGGGCCGGACGATGGTCGCCGTCCGCGCGGCGAAATCGACGCCGGCGAACGCTCGCCGCGACCAGATTTGCATCGTCCGCGCCGCGCCGTGGCTGGCCCGCGACGCGCTCAGCGAAGCGATGCAGCCATTTTCGAAATGCAGCCGCGCGTTGGCGACGTCTTCGTGACGGCCGAACAGCGAAACGCCCAGGGCCTCGACGCTTCGCAGGGGCGAGCGCACCAGCGACAGCACGAGATCGATGTCGTGGATCATCAGGTCGAGCACGACCCCGATATCGGTCGAGCGGAACGTGAAGCCGCCGCGCCGCACGGCCTCGATGTATTTAGGCTCGCGGACGTGCGGCAGCACGGCCGCAAAAGCCGGGTTGAATCGCTCGACGTGGCCGACTTGCAACAGCAGGCCGCGGCGGCGCGCCGCATCGACCAGCTCTTGGGCTTCGGCGAGCGTCGCGGCCAGCGGTTTTTCGACGAACAAATGAACGCCGCCCGCGAGCAGATCGAGCGCCACGGCATGATGATGTTTCGTGGGCGTGGCGACGACGGCGGCGTCGATCCGTCCCAAGAGGCGCCGATGGTCGGCGAAGGCTTCCACCTGGTGCGCGGCGGCCGTTTCGCAGCGGCTGGCCTCGAGGGGATCGGCGACGCCCACGAGGGAAAAGCCTTCAAGCCCCGAGAGAATCCGAGCGTGAATGCGGCCCAGATGGCCGGCGCCTACGACCGCGACCCTGAGCGGCTTCACGCGGCCCTCCGGCGCTCGCGCGCCCGGCCGTGCTGCCCTTCCTGCTGGCTTTGCACGAAGCTCAACAGTTCGTTGACCTGCGGGGCGAGTTGGTTGTTGCCGCGCAGGATTTCCCGCGCGTGGTCCAGGCCGACTTTCGCCCGGTAGAGCAGGCGATGGGCCTCGGCCAGGCAATTGATCGCTTCGGAAGAAAAGCTCTTTCGCTTGAGGGCCACGACGTTGATGCAGCGCGGCCGCGTGGGATGGCCGTCGACCAACATGAAGGGGGGCACGTCGTGCAGCACGCGGCTCAGGCCGGCCACGAAGCTATAACCGCCGACCGTCGCGTAATGATGCACCGCCACGCCGCCCGAGAGCGAGGCGTGGTCGTGAACGTGGACATGGCCGCCCAGCAACACGCCGTTGGCCAGAATGATATGGCTGCCCAGCCGGCAATCGTGGGCCACGTGCGAGCAGGCCATGAAGAAGTTGTGGCTGCCGATCGAGGTCACGCCGTCTTCTTTTTCGGTGGCCCGGTTGACCGTCACGCTCTCGCGAAGCGTATTGTGGTCGCCGATCACCACTTGGGTGTCGCTGCCGCGGTAGCTTAGGTCTTGCGGCTCGCCGCCGATCACGACGCCGGGGTAGAAGTGGTTGTCTTGCCCGATCGTGACGTGACCCATGATCGTCACGCCGTTCTCCAACCGCGTCCCGCGGCCGATGCGCACATGCGGGCCGATGACGCAGAACGGCCCGATCTCGACCTCGTGGTCGATCTCGGCGCGCGAGTCGATGGCGGCGTGTTCACCGATGTAGGTTGCCATGATTCAAAATCCAAAATGTTTTCAAGCCGAACGCTTCCAGCCTCCCGCCATGTCTCCCTCGGTCAACAAGACCCGCACCAGTTCGGCGTTCAATCGGTGGCCGCTGCGGAAGGCCACGAAATGGCCTACCAAGTCGCAGCCGGCCAGGGCCAGGTCGCCGATCAGGTCGAGCGTTTTGTGGCGCACGCACTCGTCGCGGAACCGCAATTCGTTGTCGATCGGCCCGTCGGCGTCGAACACGAGCAGGTCTTTCAGCGTCGCCCGGGTTCCCAAGCCCTGGGCGAGCAGCCAGTCGGCCTCGCTCTTGAGCATGAAGGTGCGGGCGGGGGCCAGTTCGCGGCGGAACGAGTCGGGCGTCACGGGCAAGGTCAGCGTCTGGCGGCCGATCGCCGTCTCGGAGCCATAATCGAGATGAAACTTGACCGACAAGGCGCCCGCCGCTCCGGGCCGGGCCTCGACCCAGCTCTCTTCATTGCCTAGTCGAGTGACCTCGCGGACGAAGAGCGTCGGCCTGGCGGCTTTCTGCTCGACGAAACCCGCGGCCGCGAGCGCCTCGACGAACGGCAGACTGGAGCCGTCGCAGCCGGGCATTTCCGCCGCGTTGACCCACACCTCGCAGTTGTCGACATGCATGCCGCCGAGCGCCGCCATGATGTGCTCGACCATTTCCACGCTGGCGCCGGCGGCGCGGAGCGTGGTGCGGCGCGGGGTTTCCACGCGGTGCGCCACGACGGCCTTGATCTTGACCGGCTTGGGCAAATCTTCCCGCACGAACACGATGCCGGAATCGGCCGGCGCCGGTCGAAACTCGACCCGAACGTCTTTTCCGCTCCAGTAGCCGAAGCCCTCGACCGAGGCCGTTTTTGCGAGCGTGCGTTGTTGCCGGGGCACGTGCAGCGACGGCCGCGAATCATCCTTGAGACGCTTGAACATAGATCCTGGCGACTGGAACAAGGTGGTGGTCGCCGCGCCTCCTTGCGCGGCTCGACGGCGCTCAAGCGCGATTCCTTCGCTTCGACTGCCGCCTCAGCGGCGCGGCAGCACTCCCTGCGGTTTCACGCCCGTGGGCTTGTTGCTCAGCGGTCCGGTCGGTTGGCGGTTCGGCCGCCCGGAGGCGGCGTTGCAGGCGTCGAGCACGATCGGGGTGATGTCGATGGTCCGATTGTAGTACACCACCTGCCGGTTCAATTGCTGCATCACGCCTTGCAGATCCTCCCCATCGACGGGATCGCCGTTGAACCTCAGCACCAGGCTAAGCCCGCTCTTCTCGGCATGGTATTTGACGTGGTCGAGCACTTCGCGATAGATCTGCAGGTAGATCTTCGCCTCTTGCTCCATGAAGTTTCGCTTTTGAATGTTGACCTTCACCTGCAGCTCGGCCTGGCGCGAGGCGAAAGTCTCTTCGAGTTCCTTATACTCGGGAGAGTTCTTGTTGAAGCTGTCGAGATTTTCGGCCAACTTTTCGATCGACTCTTTGCTGGCCTTCAGATCGGCCTCCGCGGCCTCGACGTCGCGGCGCATGTCCTCGACGAGGGCCTTGAAGCGGACGTGATTGGCGAAGATGTAGGTCAGATCGACGATGGCCACCGCCTGGGCGGGGCGCTGTTGGGCCGCGGCCTCGGGGGCCGAAACATGACCGGCTGCAAACACGGCCACGAGCGTGGCCCAAGACAGGAACTTCTTCACGTTTAGCGCTCCTTGCTATCCTTGGCGAAGGTCGTCCATGACCGCGTGCGTTCCTTGGCGCGGAAGGCACGTGCCGACTGTATCCGGTTTGGCAATCTGCGAAAGGGGCCAATTGCGAGGGGGTATTGTGCCGAGAAGCTCCAGCGGGGTAAAGGCCAGTTCCGCCGGGGAAAAGCGAAATTCCGCGAGTTCGCGAGAGAGCGAATTTTTTAGCCACGGATGAAACACGGATCGAACACGGATGAAATGCGCGTTCGACAAGACCGTGCGTTTGAGTTCCGTCTATCCGTGTTTCATTCGTGTTTCATCCGTGGCTCCCAGTCTCTTCCGCCGTAGCAACAAACTATTCGCCACGACCGAAACGCTGCTCAGCGCCATGGCCGCGGCCGCGGCGGCGGGCGGCAAACGCCAGCCGGTCAACG
>DATNEC010000329.1:0-12172 GCA_035606815.1 Pirellulales bacterium | reverse complement strand
GTCGAGCGCCTGTTCGATCTCGGATTTCGGCTGGGAGTAGCGTTCCATCGAGTCAACCTCTGGCCCGCAGCGCGCGGGAGCTTTCGCCAAGCGCATGAGGCAAAGCGGCGCCAAGCGGCGCGGCGCCATGCCTGGAAGCTGCTTGCAGCTCGCCCTGCGCGGGGGCCGCATGCAACTCGCCGTCGAACAACCTCGATCGCAAATGCCCTTTCGCCCGCGAGAGCCGGCTCATGACCGTACCCGCGGGCAGCGATAATTTTTCGGCAATTTCACGATACGAACAGCCCTCGAAGTAAAACAACAGCAGCACGACTTTGAACTCGTCCGGCAACTCGTTGATGGCCGTTTGCAATCGTTCCGGATCGACCGCGCTCGCCTCGGGCGCCTCGTCGGGAATTGCGTCGATATCCAGTTCCAAACAGGCCGCCGCAACCGGCGATCGCTTGCGGCGCATTTTCAAATAGCTGTTTCGCAGGATGGCGTACAGCCACCCGCGGCCATGTTCGGGATCGCGTAATTGGTCCAACTTAAGCTGCGCGGCCAGGAACGTCTGCTGCGTCAGGTCTTCGGCGTCACACTCGGTCCCCGCAAGCCGATAGGCATAGCGGTAGATGGCGGCGTGATGCTCGGCGACCAACGTAGCGATGTCCGCGGAGGCGGCGCTTTTCGGGGCGGCGCTGTTCTCTGTGGCAGCTCTCTCCACAGTCGGTTGGTTCTCCTCCATGGTCCGCCTATCTCAGAAGAGTCGCCGGCCGGGATGAATATTCCCTTGCCCGGCCGAAATTCGCCGAAAATCGGGAATCCTTGCCGATCCGCTTGAGAATCCTTAAAAAATTGTAACCCCTGGGGAATAAAACCCCAAGCACCGGGATCAAACTAATTGCAAGTTCGCCAAATCGACCGGTAGCGAAGCAGGACGGACCTGCACACGATTGGCGTTGGGATTGGAAATCTGTAGAGAATTTTCGAAAGGTGAGATCATGAAGAAGCTTGCGTTGTTCAGCATGCTGTTGGGCCTGGGACTGTTCACGATCGGCTGCGCGGAAAGCAAGCCGAAGACGAATCCTCCGGTCGCCGCGCCGGCCGACACGGCGACCGATGGCGACAAGCCCGTTGACGAGGGCGCCCCGGCGGAAGACATGCCGGCGGAAGAAGGTGCCGCTGGCGAGGACAAGCCGGCCGCCGACGAACCGGCTGGCGAAGATAAACCGGCCGCCGACGAACCGGCTGGCGAAGACAAGCCCGCCGACGAGAAGCCGGCCGACGAGAAGGCCCCCGAGTAGTCTCGGAGCTTGAATTCCACCGCAGGGGAAGGATGTCGCAAGGCGTCCTTCCCCTGTTTGTTTAGGGGCGGGGAGCTGGTTCGGCGCCTGAACCCCTACTCCGAACTCCTATCTTCTCCCGCCGCCAATGGCATTCTCCGCCGCGACATGAAATAATCGTCCTTCGCTGCTCCAAGAATCCACGCGAGGACGTCATGAATCGCCGCTTCCGCCGAACCGCCCTGCTCGCGTTTGCTTGCTTGCTGGCCGCAACCGCGCCGGCCCACGCTGAATCGTTCGATGTCGTCGTCTATGGCGGCACGTCGGGCGGCGTCGCCGCCGCGGTGCAGGCCGCGCGAATGGGCAAGAGCGTCGTGCTGATCGAGCCGGGCAACCACCTGGGCGGACTCACCTCGGGCGGGCTGGGGGCCACCGATATCGGCAACAAGGGCGCCATCGGCGGGATCTCGCGCGAGTTCTATCGCCGCGTCGGCCGCCATTACGGCAAAGATGAGGCCTGGACGTTCGAACCGCACGTCGCCGAGCGTATCATGGACGAACTCGTCCGCGTGGCGAAGGTCGAGGTGGTCCGCAACGAACGGCTTGATCTCTCCGGCGGGGTCAAGAAACAGGGATTGCGAATCCAGTCGGTCCGCATGGAAAGCGGCCGCGAATACTCGGGCCGCGTTTTCATCGACGCCAGCTACGAGGGCGACCTGATGGCCAGGGCCGGCGTGTCGTACCATGTCGGCCGCGAAGCGAACGCCGATTACGACGAGACGCTCGACGGCGTGCAACTCGGCTCGAAAAAGCACCAGTTCAACGCTCCGGTCGACCCCTACGTCGTGCCGGGCGACCCAGAAAGCGGTTTGCTGCCGGGCGTGCATCCTGGCGGCCCCGGCGAGCATGGCCAAGGCGACCGCCGCGTGCAGGCTTACAACTTTCGCATGTGCATGACGGACGACGCGGCCAATCGCTTGCCTTTTCCCAAGCCGGCCGGCTACGACCCGCTGCGCTATGAATTATTGCGCCGCTATATCGACGCGGGCGTGTTCGACGCGCTGGGCAGCAATCTGCCGATGCCCAACCGCAAGACCGACACGAACAACAACGGCGCCTTCTCGACCGACAACATCGGCATGAACTACGACTATCCCGACGGCGACTACGCCACGCGGGAAAAAATCTTCGCCGAGCACGTGGCCTACCAGCAAGGCATGATGTGGTTTTTGGCCAACGACCCGCGGCTGCCGCAAAAGGTGCGCGATTACGTCAATCGCTGGGGACTCTGCAAGGACGAGTTCGCCGAGACGGGAGGCTGGTCGCATCAGATGTACATCCGCGAGGCGCGGCGGATGATCTCCGATTACGTGATGACGCAGCACCATTGCCAGGGCCGCCAAGTCGCCGAAGATTCGATCGGGCTGGCCGCCTACGGCATGGATTCGCACAACACCCAGCGTTACGTGAAGGACGGCCATGCCATCAACGAGGGCGACGTGCAGGTGCATGGCTTCACGCCCTACCCGGTGGCTTATCGGTCGATCGCGCCCAAGGCGGCCGAGTGTGATAACCTGTTGGTCCCGGTCTGCTTGTCGGCGACGCACATCGCCTACGGCTCGATCCGCATGGAGCCGGTGTTCATGGTTCTCGGCCAGTCGGCGGCCACGGCCGCCTGCCAGGCGATCGATGCCGACGCGGCGGTCCAAAAGATCGACATCGGCAAGCTGCGCGAGCGGCTGTTGGCCGATCAGCAAGTTCTCGCTTGGACCGGGCCGCCGGTCGCTCACGGACTGGATCCCGCGAAGTTGCCGGGCGTCGTGGTCGACGACGTCAAGGCCGAACGGATCGGCGAGTGGACCGAGAGCGGCTCGACTCCCGGTTTCATCGGCGCCGGCTACTTGCACGACGCCAACGAGCGGCAGGGCGAAAAGCAAGTGCGTTACACGCTCGTCGCGCCCAAGCCGGGCGATTACGACGTGCGGATGTCGTACACGACCCACGCGAACCGGGCCACGAATGCGCTGGTGACGATCGCCGCCGGTGCGGAAACCCGGACCATGAAGATCAACCAGCGGCAAGCGCCGCCGATCGACAAACGATTCATTTCGCTCGGGCGACTGCACTTGTCGGCCGGCGAGAAAGCGATCGTGACGATCTCGAACCGCGGCGCCGATGGCTTCGTGATCGCCGACGCCGTGCAACTCTTGCCCAGCGACCTTGTTCCGCCGGAAGAAGTTCGCCAGGCCGTGCTGCGCGGCCTGCAAATCGCCAGCACGGCCGCGGAGAATTACCCGAACCACCAGACTTGTTTCTCCTGCCATCATCAGACCCTGCCGATGCTGGCCCTCGTGACGGCCCGCGATCGCAAACTGGCCGTCGACGAAAAGCTGCTGTCGGCGCAGGCCGATTTCACTCTCGCCGCGTTTCGCGAAAACCTCGACGACCTGAAACAAGGCAAGGGCGTCGGCGGACGGGCGATGACGGTCGGGTATGGGCTGTGGGCGTTGCGGCTGGCCGAGAGCAAGCCCGGCGAAACGACCGAGGCCATGGCGACTTATCTTCTCAAAACGCAACACGACGACGGGCATTGGTCAAAGCAGACCAGCCGCCCGCCGCTGGAAGAATCCAACATCAGTTGCACGGTGCTGGCTGCCTATGGGTTGCAGAAGTTCGCCGCGGAAGTCCAGCGCGGCGAGGCGGCGGCGGCGCTGGATAAGGCCAAGCGCTGGCTGGCCGCCGCGAAGTTGGAAAGCCAAGAAGATCGCGTCTCGCGATTGTGGGCGGTCCACTTGCTCGGCGAAGAAGTCGGCCCATCGCAATCGGCCCGTGAACAGGTGCTTGCCGCGCAGCGCAACGACGGCGGCTGGGGGCAACTCGATGAAATGCCCAGCGACGCCTACGCGACCGGACAAACGCTGTTCGTGTTGCAGGCCACCGGCTTGGGAACCTCGACGGCGGCCTATCGGCGAGGGATGAGCTTTTTGCTGCATTCTCAGTGCGAAGACGGCTCGTGGTTCGTGGCCACCCGGTCGAAGCCGGTCCAGCCCTACTTCGACAATGGCGACCCGCACGGCAAAAACCAATTCATCTCGATTCCGGCGACCGCCTGGGCCGTGGCGGCCTTGGCGGCCGGCATCGAGCAGGTCGAGGCCGTGCCGTGAACGACTGCCGTGAGGGTTGCCGCGAATGCTACCGTGAGCGCGGGGGATGGCCCGGCGGCCCAGTCAAGCTATTGCGAAGCCGGCAAATCGTCCAGTTGCTTTCGCAGCAAGTCGAGCATCACCGAGGTTTGCATCGTGTGACTTCCCGGCGCCAGCGAGCGGGCCACTTCGTGAACGGTAAACTTCTGCCGCCGATAAGCGTAGACCACGGTCATGAAAGGCTTGCAGCCCCGCAGCCAGGCATAGGACTCCTCCCTGGCCTCGCGCTCGCCGGAGTCGAGCAGCCCGCAGTTGCCGCGAATCGTTTCGAAAGTCACGGGGTGCGACATGAAATCTTCCCTGGTTGGCGTCGCTGAAAAAGGGTCGCGGGCCCTCTCCGTGATAGCGAAGAACTCCTTGGCGGTCAAATCGACGTGGGAGCCGAGAGGATGGACGGCCACCATCCTGGCCAACCTGATTCAGTTTCAACTCGTCGACGATTCGGTCGTCATCCGGCCGGCCAGAACGCCCAACGATCGGGAAGGCCGATTGGGGTTCCTTTCCGCGAGTGCAACTATCTCGAGTGCAGCGCCACCCGATTGCCTTCGCTGTCCAGAATCACGGCCCGGAAACCATGCGGACCGATCTGGTGCTTCGCTTGCAAGACCGTGCCGCCGTGCGGCGCGACGGCGGCGATGGCCTCGTCGAGCCGGCCTTGCGCGTTCAAATAAATGAGCGGGCCTTGGTCGGACGGTTGCATGCCTTCCACGGCAACCAAGCATCCGCCGACCTCTTCGCCTTGGTGCGGCAACAAAGCGAACTGCATCCCGGAGAACTCCTGCTTCTCTACTTTGCCGCCCAAAATGGCCGAGTAAAAGCGGATGGAGCGGTCCAAATCAAGCGCCGGAATGTCGACCCACACGACTTGGTTGGCCATCTTCATTTACTCCAAATGCACTCGCAGAAACTCGACCGCCCGGTCGTAGGCCTGGTCCGCGATTTTCGGCTCGACGCCGGCCAGGCCGTGGCCCCCTTTTTCGACGGTAAGCAACTCGTGCTCGACGCCGTGGCGCGCCAACTCGCGATCCATCAATAGCGACTGCTCGTAGGGCACGTCGGTATCCTGGTCGCCGTGAATCAAGAGCGTCGGCGGATACTCGGCCGAAACGTTGCGCAGCGGGCAGAAGGCGTCGAAGGCCGCCGGCTCGCGGTCGGGATCGCGCCCGGCGACCTCGCGCGGCCAAATTCCCTGCTGCCGGCAATAGAGATAGAAGCGGCCGCGGTTGTTCTTCCCCTCGCTGCCGGTGATGGTCTGCTTGCCGACCGCCGCGTAAGCCTCTTCTTTCGAAACGGCGGGCTGCGCCGCGTAGAACGGATCGGGCCGGCTGAGCCAAGCCCCCGCGATGTCGCCGTAGCCCCAGAACGACACCAGGGCCCTGGGTCGCGGCCGGGCGAGATAGCCGCTCGAAAGCGTCAGGTAGCCGCCTGCCGAACCTCCCGTGACGGCGATCCGCTCGGGATCGGCGCCGAACAGCTTCGGGCCTTGCTCGGCGACCCAGCGACAGGCGTCGTTGAGATCTTCCAAGATCGCCGGCAGCTTGGTTTCGGGCGCCAGTCGATAGTCGATCGACACGACCGTCCAATCGGCGGCCAGCAACCGCTGGTGGAACCGCCCCATCACTCCGGCGCGGTTGCCCACGATCAGGGCTCCGCCGTGAATCCAAATCACGGTCGGCCGCTTGCCGCCGGGCGCCGCGTTGTAAACGTCGGCCTGGATCTCGACGTCGCCGGCTTTTTTATAGACGTGCGTTTGCTTTTCGCCGGCCTCGGCGGCAAGCGCGAATTGCGGCGCCGTCAGCGAAGCGGCGCCGAGCGCCGCAAGCTGCGTGAATTCCCGGCGGTTGATGCGGCTTGGCATGAAGGGCTTCCAGTGAGGCGTTAGCGCGTCGCCGGCCGCTCTTTTTCCATCACGACGCAGTTGCCGATCTCGTTGTATTCGACGCGCGACATGAACGCCCGCATCAGCATGATCCCGCGGCCGGAAGGAACCTCTAGCCGGTCAGGCTCGGTCGGGTCGGGCACGTCCTCGGGGTTGAAGCCGGGGCCTTCGTCGCGAATTTGCACCCAGAGCCGGCTCGCCGAGAGTTTGCAACTCACGTGGACCCGCTTGTTGATATCGGAGCGATTGCCGTGGCGGATGGCGTTGACCAGCGCCTCCTCAAGCGCCAGATGGATGCCATGCACCTCGTGCTCGGCCCACGCTTGGGCGGCGAGCTGGCCGAGCACGTCTTCCAAAATTCGCTGACCCGCCCCGGTCTCGCTGGGGATGAACTGCTCCGTCCTCCAGGTCCAGGGATGGTCTGACATGGGCGTCCACCGGAAAAGCCATGCAGTGGAAGAGATGGGGTTCGGCGCTAAAAAGCGGCCAGCGCGCCGGCTTCGTCGTCTTTGATGTCGAACAGTTTGTTCAACTTGGTAATCGCAAAAACTTCGTAGATTTCCGGACGAATGTTGCTGAACTTCAGCTTTCCGGATTGGGCCTTCACTTTTTTGTCCAAGGTGATCAGCTTGCCCAACGCGGCGCTCGATAGGAAGTCGACCTTGGCGAAGTTGAGCAGCAGCTTCTTGCGCTTTTCCTGCTCGACCAATTGAAACAGCTCCTGCCCGAGTTCTTGGATGCTAGCCTCGTCCAAGATTTTGCGGTCGACGAACCGGACGATGGTCACGTCACCGACCTCGGAAACTTCCAGCCGCCGATGTGCAGCCATGAACCAAAACTCCGCGATTAGAGAGAGGCAGAACGTCGGGCTGCGGGGCAAACCGTCGGCCCGCCGCGATTCGCATGTCGGAAAGTGTTCTACGCCATGATATTCTGGCCAATGCGCATGTCAAGCGGCCGAAAACGGTACAGGTAATAGGTAATTTGTCAAACTTCTGCAGGGAACGCCCTCCGCGGCGTTCGGCGCCTGCGCGGCGTCAGAAGCTTCTCCGGCGTCGCGAATTTGCGGTCGCCCTCGTCGCCCGCGTGATGAGCAGGTAATTCGTGCCTTGATATTCGGTAATTAAGCCGGTCACGGTCCAGTCGAGCGTTTCCGAGGAGCCGCCGACGATCTGCGCGATCCGCTGTAGGTTCAGGTTCTCGAGGCCGACGAACCGCGTCTTGCGGTCGGCGGCGATAAACGCCAGCCGGCCGCCCGTCAATTCGAAATGGCCGCGCTCGTCGCGCAACTGCGTTCCTTCGCGCCGCAAGTAACCCGTTTCGTCGGATAACGGGGACAAGGCGTCCTGGTCGGCCAGATTTCTCGGCGCCGGGCGAGTCGAGGGCGCGTCGGCCGCCGCAGAGGCGGCGCCCGGGTCGGCTTTCGTTTCAACGGGCGATTGAGCGCGGAGCACGCCCAAGCCGGCCAAGGCCCAGGCGCTTGCGATCGCCCCACAAACACCCATTACGCCGAACCGGACGAACCGCCTTGAAACGTGAATTGGCGCCGACATGGGTCTCGTCTCCTTCAGGACGCCTCGGGCGTTAACCTTTGACTATTTTCGGTAGTTTTCCTAGCCGGGGTTGCGAAAAAGCATCGCCGTGGATTTGGATCAACGCCCCAAGCCGGCGCCCGCCGGGCGGCGCCGAGCCGATATTTCAGCCAAAGTCGTTCGCGGCGATGCGGTTAAGAGATTCGCCTCGAATCGGCCGCCACCGGCGGCACGCGGCTTGCCAAAGGTTGGGGAATCAAAGGTGAACCCCGTCTTTCGCATTCAACCATTCATGCTTGCTCGATGCCGCCCGCCGATCGCCCTGATTGTGTGCCTTCTGGGAGGGCCAATTGCCCTGTTTGCTCGCGGCGCCGAAACCGCCGCCGAAGTCGAAGCCGAACAGATCGCCGTTCGCCTCGCGAGCGGTCGCACCTTCACCGGGGCGGTGGACGATCGGACGAATAGCGAACAACTTTGGCTGCGCTTCGACAAGGGCGGCGTCAGCATCTTGCGGCCAATCCCCTGGCCCAGCATTGCCGCCGCTCGGCGTGGAGAGCAGGGCCTGACCGCCGACGAATTGCGGGCCGCAGTCGCCGAACTGCGTTCGACGCGGCCGTCGCAACAAGCGGCCCGCGAGCCGATCTCGGCAAACGCCGAAGGCGCTGAAGGAGACGACCATGCCCAACCGGACATGGACGTCCCTGAAAAGGCAAGACCAACGCCCGCGGGAGTCGTCGCCGGCGAACTGGTCCGTTCGATCCATGTCGAGGCCTCGGTCAGTTCCTGGAACAGCGGCGTCGAAACCGACGGCTTGGTCCTGAGCGTGGCGCCTCTCGACAGCCAGGGGTGCGTGTTCCCCGCGGCGGGCACGCTGGAAGTCGATCTGTTTGGCGATCACTATGGATCTCCTGCCCGCGGTCAGAACTATCGTTTGCTTGGCCACTGGGTTTGCCGCTTGGACGCCGAGCAAGTCACTCCGGAAGGCGCCTGGTTCCGCCTGCCTTTCCAGGCGATCTCGCCCGACTTCCGGACCGATCTCAGCCCTTACGCGGTCGTCCACGTGCGATTGACGGCGCCGGGACACGGCACGTTCGACGCCACTACGGGCACGCTCCGCCTGCGGGCCTACAGCGGCCTCCGCGATCGCCTGCAACAAGCCGAAGGCAGCCGCTTCTTTCCCAATGAGCGAACCGGCCGCGGACGCACCGAGCAGTGAAACTAGGCAGTGAAACTAGGCAGTGGAACTAGGCAGTGGAACTAGCGCTTGCTAGCTAGGGGCGCCAGGCCCCTTCATCGCCAAGGCGTGCAGCACCAGCACCGATCCGACCGACATCAGCGCCCAGCCGAGCCATTCCGGCGGGCGGACCGTCTTGCGCGGCGTCGGTCCGATGGCCGGCAATATGGAGCCGGCCGCTCCGGCCGCGCCCCCGGATTGTTGCGATAAGAAACGGGTCGTGGACTCGTTGAGCACGAAGGCGTCGACCATCCGCAACTGAATGCCCACCAACAACAGCACGATCCCGGCCAGGAAGTAATGGTTGCGATTGAACTCCATGTTCCGCTCCTGGCTTGCTCGACATGCGATTGTCGCCGGCTGCGCCCTGTAAGTCTGGTTATCGTTTCGACGAATCGCCCGACTCAAGCCGATGGCGGAACGTAACGGTTGTGTGCAGACTGCGGGAACCGACGGCGGCTGATCCACGCCCCGGCCGAGAGCCAGGCATTCTCCGGGCCGCGGAGTATTCCGATTAGAGAAACGATAGCGAGGCCCGGCGGCCTGTGGAGATGGCGGTCGCTTACGAGCCGGAACCCGGCGGGGCGAGATCCTGCAGCAGCCCATCGACTTTCTGGCGGACCTTGTCTGCGACCGCGCCTTGGATTAGGTATTCCTTGCGGGCGCGCAGCACATCGGCCGCCAAGCCCTGGTGATCGGCCCAATCGGACGGGCCAAAGCCGCGGACATCGACGTAGGTCTCGCTGAACGAGGCCGACAGCTTGGGGACTGTCTCCAGCCCTTGGTTGGTGCGTAACACATGATAGCGCTCGGCGCCGTAGACCAAGGCGCCGCCGACCCCCATGCCCAGGATGAACATCGCCAACCGGCCCATACTCGACCTCCTTGTCGCACTCGAACCCGATCGAAGCGAGCGAAATGTAGCCTGCCGCGGCAAGGCCCGACAAGACGAGTTTCCCCAGCGATCGAGTCGCTTCGCCGCCCGGCGGTCGATTCAGGGCCGATATCCATGAGGACCGATATGGTTGCGCGTTTTCGCGACGTTCCGAGCGGACCGCTGCAACGTTTGCCGAGAATTCCAGCCTTTCTTCCGTACGCATACCTCCGCAGAGCGGCAAAAATGGAGCGATTCAAGACTGATAATGGGCGATTCACGTCCGATAAGGTCGAACCTGGCGATGCGGACGTTGCCGTCAGCCCCCGCGGCAGATCGAGAAATTGCGACATTTTCGCGGCGCCGGCCATTTTTGTTCCCGCGACAGGATCGATCGTTTCCCAGGGGGCTATCGATCGTGATTTTCCGCCGCTGCCTGTGGCTGCGAGTCCGCGAATCCGCGTTTGAGCTTAACGCTTCGGGCGTCTTTTTTCCAGACTTCGACGCAAGCCGCGCTCTCGCGGCAAGCCGGCGGCGAGCTAGAATGCCTGCTTGCGAAGGATTGGGCGAACTCATTCTCTTTTCGAATTACGAGGCCAACAATGACCCGTCGCACGAAGTTCGCATGGCATGCGCTCGCATTCTCCGCGGTCTTCTGGGTCGCTTCGCTCTGCGGCCCGCTTTCCGCCGCCGAGCCGCAAGCGACGGCGCCGGAACCGAATCGACCGAGGGTCGCCGGCGACTTGCGGCTGTTGCTGCGAGAGCGCCGCGAGATGCCGGCCGGCAGCGGACGCCACGAGGCCGCCGAACGCGAAGCGATCTGGAAGGCCGCCGAAACGGCAATCATCATCTGCGACGTGTGGGACGACATCTACTGCAAGCTCGCCGCCCAGCGGATCGGCGTGATGGCGCCGGTGATGAACCGCGCGGTCAGCGCAGCGCGCGAGCGGGGCGTGATGATCATTCATGCCCCCAGCGGCACGATGGACGTTTACGCCGACACGCCCTACCGCCGCCGCATGCGGCAGGCCCGTCCGGTCGAGCCGCCCGTGCCGATCGCCGGCTGGTGCTATCTCGATCCCGATCGCGAGCCGCCGCTGCCGCTCGACGTGACGAACCCTTGCGACGATCCGACGCCGCCCGAGCAGGTGCGGCTCTACACGCGCGAGAACCCGGCGCTCGACATCACGGCCTTCGACGGGGTCAGCGACGACGGCAAAGAGATCTACAACTTCTGCCGACAGGAAGGGATCAAGAACATCGCCATCATGGGCGTCCACACCAACATGTGCGTGCTCGGCCGCTCGTTCGGCATTCGCCAGCTCACGCGGCTGGGGATGCACGTCGCGCTGGTCCGCGACCTGACCGACGCCATGTACGACCCTCGCCAGCCGCCTTACGTGAGCCATGCGCGAGGGACCGAATTGGTCGTCGAGCACATTGAAAAATACTGGTGTCCCTCGATCCTCAGCCGCGACCTGACCTCCATCATCGCCGGCAGCGACGGCCCGGAATAAAGGGGACAGGTCCAATATTGACGCGCGGCGCAGCGGCGTTATGCTGACTGAATGCCGAGGACCGCACGCTTAGCGCCGGGCGGAATGCTGTTCCATGTCTTGAACCGGGGCGTGGGCCGCATGCGGCTGTTTCTCAAGGACGCCGATTTCGAAGCCTTCGAGCGGATCGTCGAGAAGACGCTCGAGAGCCGGCCGATGCGGATTCTCGGCTATTGTTTGATGCCGAACCATTGGCATATGCTGCTGTGGCCCGAGCGCGACGGCGATTTGGGGGCGTTCATGCAAAAGCTGACTATCACCCACGCCCGCAATTGGCAGATCTATCGGCGCCGCGTGGGCTACGGCCACCTTTATCAAGGCCGATACAAGTCGTTTCCGATCGAAAACGACGAACACTTTTACCAGGTCGCCCGCTATGTCGAGCGCAATGCGCTGCGCGCCGGTCTCGTTCGCCGCGCGGAAGATTGGCGGTTTTCAAGCCTATGGCGCCGCCTGCACGGCGGCGCGGACGCGCGAATGATGTTGAGCGATTGGCCGTTGCCGCGTCCGCGCTCATGGATCGATTACGTCAACCAACCGCAGAGCGACGCGGAGTTGGAGGCCATTCGCCGCAGCCTCGACCGCGGCCAACCCTACGGCGGCGAGGCCTGGGTTCGCGACGCGGCCGCGCG
>DATNEC010000161.1:0-3145 GCA_035606815.1 Pirellulales bacterium | reverse complement strand
CGCCAGGTAGCAGGGAACGTCCGCGGAAACTCGCGAAAGAAGTTCCGTAAAGGGCAGGAAATCCAGCGGGCGCCATTCTCGCGGGCAATACAGCGCCATGCAGGGCAAGCCTTGACATAACACGACCGCGCCGGACGGCGTCGAGCGATCGATGGCCAGCCCGAAGCTGCGATACGATTCGCGCGTCGACCATCGCCTCCACAGCGCGGCCGACGGAACCATGCCGAATGGATGACTCGCCGAGAATATCGCCAAGCCCGCCAGCACGGCTGAACTCGTTGCGATGCGCGCCGCGCGCCCTGACGAGACCGAGTCCGCGAACGACGCGGTTGGCGAATTGCGCCCTGGCCTCCGCGGGCCGGGCGCGGCGCCTTCCACGAGCCCCCAGCCCGCATCGAGCAGCCACAGCGCCAGACAGATGGCCGCGGGCATGGCCGGCAGCAGCAACCGGGTGTACGGATGGTAGAGCGGCGTCATGACGACGAACGCACCCAGCCACACGGCCAGCAGCACATGCTGCCAATGCCCGAAGACCAGCGCCGGGACAATGGCCGCGGCGCCGAGCAAGATCAGCGTCAAATCCGCGCCGAGCGTCAAGGCGGCGAAAAGGCCCGCCAGCGCGATGACGGAAGGGACAATGAGTCGATGAGGTCGTCGAGCATCGTCTCGCCGCGCCACGCGCCAGGCGCGAATTCCGGAGGCCGCGAAGAAGACGGCCGCCGCGATCAAGCTAAGCAGCCAGCCGTAGTGTCGGAATGCCGAGAGCGAAACCGCCAATTGCCAGGCCCGGCGGGGCCACTCGGCGGGGCCGCCGAAATAGCTCAGATGGTTTTCCGTCACCGCCCGATAGCCGCCGGCAAACGATCGGTCGACGAACAAGCACCACGGCAGAAAACAAACGCCCGCGACGATCGCGGCGGCCAGGCAAGCCATGCCTGCGCGGCGCAGCCTCGGTTGCAAGTCGCCCGGCGTGCGCCGCGCGCCGCGCCAAAACCGATCGCGCAGTCCGACCCAGGCCAGCGTCGTAAACGCCGCGGCCAGCGGCATCCAGCCGTTGTATTTCGTGTTCCACGCCGCCCCGGTCGCCAACCCGGCGGCCAGGGCCAAACCGATCAGGCGCCGCTTGTCATTGGCGACGGTCGCCTCGAAGAGCCGGAACAGGCAGTACATGGAGAGCGTGAACCAAAACGTCAGGGGTGCGTCGGTCAGCGCCATCCGGGCGTAGGCAACGTGCAAATCGCTGCCGGCGAGCAATCCCGCCGCGGCCAGCCCGAAGAGATTTCCATGTACCCGCCGGGCGAGCAGGAAAACCAGGGGGACCGTCGCCGCGGCGAAAACCGCGGAGACCATTTTGCCCATGATGACCCAGTCGGTGTGGGTCAGTTGGTGGGCGGCGGCCACGAACCAGGGAAACAGCGGCGGCGCTTGCAGCGGCTGCGCGAGGTTGAAATGAAACGGTCCGTTCAACCAAACCCCGAACGCGCCGGAGGCCAGCACGCCTTCGTCGAAATGGGCCAAGGAAGTCTGTTCCAGCGTTTCGAATCGCAGCGCGGCGGCGATCGTCGCAATGACGGCCAGAGCCAGTTTCTGTCGAAGCGTAAGCGGCGAAGGCGGCGACAAACTTACGTCCTGGAGTTTCGCGGCGATTGCGGCCGCGCTGCGGAAAACGGAGATTCTAGCACGCGGCTCATCGACTGACGGGCGCTTCCGCGGCGGCCGAAGGATTTCCGCTTTGATTTCTCCAATCGAGCCGCAGCGGCTGATGGGCCTGATATTGCTTCAGCCGGGCCAGGCATTGGCCGCGATTGGCCCCGCGGGCCAGCGCGACGGCCTTTTCGGCCCAGTCGCAGGCCTGGTCGAATTGGCCCGCTTCGGCGCAAGCCGCGGCCAAGGTATCGAGCGCCGACGAACTCTTCCATTGCGTTAGTTCGCAAGCCTCCTGAGCGTATTCCACGGCCTTTTTGCCGTTGCGGTAACGGTCCTTCGGGCAAGCGGCCAGCAACAACGCCATGTTGCGGCGGGCCTCCGCATCCTTGGCGTCCAGGTTGATTGCCGTTTTGAAGTCGCGCTGCGCCGATTGGTACTTTTCATCGGCCGCCGCCGCGCGCCCTCGAAATAGATAGACCATGCCGTCGGTTTTGTTCGCTTTCAGGGCCTTGCCGAAGTCGGTCATCGCTTCCTTCGACTTGTGCATCGCGTGCAGCAACCCGCCGCGAGCAGCCAGCGAATTCGAGACCATTGGGCCTTGCAGGTTGACTGCGGCGTTGAAGTCGGACAATGCTTCGTCGAGACGTCCGAGCTGCCAGTATGCGAAGCCGCGGGCAAGCCAGGCCCAGGGCGCCTTCGGTTCGAGCGTGACCCACTCGGTAAAGGCGGCGATCGCCGAATCTTTATCGCCGCTGTCGAGTTGGCCGAACGGATCGACGACGGCCAGCCAAGCGCTGCGCAATTGCACGGCCTCCGCGTCGGCCTCCTTCAATTGTTCGGCCACGCTCGCGTATTGCGTTTGAAGCTGTTCCAAGCCGAGCTTGACGGCAGATGCCTGGGCGTCGAGCGCCGCATACTCCCCCGCCCAAGTTGCAATCAGACTCAAATTGCGATCGGGCCGCAGTTGCTCGGCCGCCATTTTGGCGGTCAAGATAGCCCCGAGGCCGTTGATCGCGATCAGTTCGCCCTCGGCGTTGGTGATCGATTTCGAGACGCTTTCGCCTTTGGCTTCCAAATCGGCGAATTCCTCGAGCAAATCGTGGCGTTGTTCGTAGATCTGGCGCAGCAATTGGAGTCGCTGCCGCTGCAAGTCGGCCGATTGTTGCGCCGCCGCGCTGGGCGGCGGCGATATGCCGGCCGCGGGCAAAGGGGCCGGCGGCGGCATGGCCGGTCGCCCAGCCGCCGCCGGTTGCTCGGATTTGGTCGGCGGGTTCGGTCCCTCGGCCGGCCCGGCGTTGGCCGTTGGGCTCTCGCTCCCCTTCGCCGAATCGTCGGCAGCCGGCTTGGCGGCCTCTTCGCTCGCTGCCGCAGGTGGTGGCAAGGGCGAGTCGGCCCCTGCGCCGGTTGATTCGCCGGCTGCCGGGTCGCCGGCGGAAGGTTTTGGCGAGCGGGCTTGGGCCGCCTGGGCCAGGCGCTCGCGCTCGCTTTGCAACTCGGC
>DATNEC010000136.1:0-12824 GCA_035606815.1 Pirellulales bacterium | reverse complement strand
ATGACGTCGGTCGTCGGACTTGCCGGGCCTGGCGGACGTCCCTTCTCGGCGGCGTATGCGGTCGTGGACGACCAGTTTTGGGCGGCAAGTTCGGCGCACGCGATTCGGCGCGCTTTGGAACTTCCCGTGGAGCGCTCGTTGGGCCGCCTTCCGCAACTAGGCCGCATCAAAGATCCGAGCCAGTTGGTGTACCTCAATTTGAAGGGCATCCGGGAATTGCTCCAAAACTCACCGGCGGTCGTCGACTTTCTCGCCACGAGCAATGGCCTCGATCGCGAAGCCGCACAACGAAGCGGCCGCGAGTTGCTGGCTTTGGGCCAACTCGCCGACTCGGCGACAGCCGCCATCCGGCGCGACGAAAGCGGCGTTGCGGCATGCCTGCATTTGGCCGTCGAGAAGCCGGCCGCCGAAAAATAGCTGGCAGTAATTTGCTGGCAGGCGATCCAAGGCAGAACGCGCCTTTGTTGGGAAGGCAAGGCCGCTTAAGCAGCGACTTACCGCCCGACAGGAGGGAGCGCCGATGCAAAATCTTTCTGATCCAAACGATCGCCCCATTCGTAAGTGAGGTTGTTCCCCTGCCGCGATCAGGTTCCAATATCGGAGTGGAACCCGACAGGGGCGCCAGCAGAGGGCGAATTTGGAATTGGCAGGAGGGATGCGCGTGATGAAGTCTTGGATGAATGGATGCTGCTTCGCTCTCGTCGTGCTGTTCTGGGCGGCGAGCGCCCAGGCCCAAGCGCCCCTCCCGGCGCCGCGTCGCGATCCGCCGGCCCGCCGCGGCGAGCGCGTCGAACGGCTGCGCAAACTCGGCGGCCAAGTGATCGGCGCCCTGGCGGCCGATCCCCAAGCCGCGCCCAAGCCCTTGGACGTTCCGCAGCTCAACGAGGGCATTCTATCGCTGCTCGAGCCGCTGTTGACGCAGGAGCGGGCCTTGGAGTCGCTGCATATCGGATTCGACCCGGTCGCCACGAATTTCGCACGCGATACGATCAAGCTCCGCGCGGACGCCCGGTTGAAGCACACCGGCTGGTCGCCGAATCCGACGCAGATCAATATCGAGTTGCAGGCCCGCATGGCACGCAGCGACAACCGCGCGCAGCAAGCCTTGTTGGAAGGACAATTGCACGTCGAAACCGACGTCATTCCATTGGCCAACCGGGCGATCGCCCGCATCTTGGGCCGCGCCCAACCACGCGCGCCGGCCGGGGACGGCCGCCCCATGAGCGCCGAAGAAGATTTTCAGGCTCGGCTTCGCGCGAAACTGGAACGCACGCCGCCGCTGGCTTCGATGGACGAACTCGTCGATCTGGGCATTTATCTGGCCGGACTGCGAATGGCCGTGGTCAACGACCAGATCGACCGCCTGAAAGACGACCTGAATGCCGCGGCGGACGAACGCGCGCGGGCTGCGCTCCAAGCGGATTTGGACCAGGTCCGCCTGGCCCGCGATCGGATGTTCGACGTTCGCCCGCGCGTCGAGCGCGACGAGCGCGGCCGCGCGGCGGCGCTCGTCTTTACCGCCGTCGATTCCGGCCTGTCGGCGGGCGGCCGCATGGATCGTCTTGAATTGGTGCTCCGCGAACACGAAATTCATCTCGCAGCCGGCGGATCGTTGCTGCGAGGGGTGGAATCCTACGCGCTGCTCAAACCCCTTGTGATGAATACCCTGGAGCGGCTGCAAAACCGCGATCCCGATACCCTCCGCCTGGGGCGAGGCATTCTGCGCGATTCGCTCAACCAAGCCCGGCCGCTGCTGTTCGGCGATCCGCCGCAGGGCGCCCCCGATGCAGAAGCGTTGCCGCGGCCCGAACAGCTCGAACCCGTTCCGGCCCGGCCGGCGGCTCCGCCGAGCAATCCGAATAATCGGATTCGGCAGTAGGAAGGGCTGCCGAAAGAGGCCCGTCCGACCGGAAAAACCGCCCTGACGCCGCCGAACTTGCAATTCGGAATGTTGGGCAAAACCTCCCATCTTTCCTCACCGTTCAATCTTGACGGCCGCAAGGGCCGATTCCTACCTCCGGGTTTGAAAGCATCCGTGGAGGCCTGTTTCGTCAGCAGGCCGGGAGCGCTTTTCGCAAACGGGAGGGACTGCGGTGGCTAAGGCAAAAAAGGCGAATGCGACGGCGAAGATCGACCGCCGTGCGAAATCGAACGATCGCCGCAAGGAACGGCCCGACCGCCGCACGGCGCCTCAGCCGGTGGTGGTCGAGCGGCGCGTGCTCGAGCGGCGCGAAAAGGTCAGTCGCCGCCGGCAGATCGACCCCACCACCTGCGAACGCGACTACACGCCCGACGAGGTCGAATTCATGAATGCCATGGACGACTACAAGCGAGCCAGCGGGCGGATGTTTCCAACGTGCAGCGAAGTGCTGGAAGTCATTCGCAACCTGGGCTATGCGAAGCTTTCGCCCGGCGAGCGGCCCCTCCAGCCCGTCATGGCGCAGCCGGCCGACTGAGCGCAAGATTCAAGCCGCGGCGTGCGTAGCCAAAGACCGAGCGGCATCGCGAATCTCGCGGAGCAGCGCCACTTGGGCCGGCGACCAACCGACCAACGCGCTCGCCGCCGGGTGCGGTTCATCGCCGAGGCCGGCGCTTTTCGAGTGGCGCAAGCGGGAGAGGATCAGATCTCGAATGTGCGGGGCATTATGCACGCCTTCGATCAACCCGCGATGACCGGCGCCCGCTGCGGCGCCATGCGCGCCGGGCTGCGGACTGCCCCCGCCCGCGGTGTCGATCTTGACGTCGGCGATGCCGAACCAGCGTTGCAGCGGGCCTTGGTTGACTTCGACGTTCTGGACGTTCTCGAAGGTGATCGTCGTCTCGTGCAGAATCCATATCCCGCGGCGGATCCGCAGGCTGCGGCCGGTCATCACATACCAGGTCGTGTCGTAGCGCAAGTGGATCGCCAAATATGCGGCCACCGCCGGCACGGCCATGAGCGCCAAGATCAGCGGCGCCAGCGGGATCATCACCCTGGGGGCCAAAACCAGCGCGATGATGCAGCCGATCGCCAGCGGCGCGCCGATGACGCCCAATGTCAGCCAGTATTGCAGTTTCAGATAGCGCAAGAACCCTGCCGAAGGGCGAAACGATTCCAGTTCGTCCCCCGGCAGGCAAGGCACGACGGGCGGTCCCTTGGGGACGCGAAACCAGCGGACCAGCACGCCCCACACGCCGTCGTAAATCCAGCGGCTGGCCCGTTCGAGATGCTCTCCCGCGAGGGTCGAGGTCACGCTTTCGCCTCCCGCCGCCGGGCGACTTCGACGAGTGCGTCGCGGATTTCGCGCAACAATTCAAGCGGTTCGCCGTCCGTGCCGGCTGGGCCGCTTGCCGGCGCGGCCGCCTCCGGCGCATGCTCGTGGACCCCGCGCATCTTGGCATACAGAAAATCGCGGAGCTCGTCGGCCGCCAGCACGCCCTCGATGGTTCCTTCGGGGTTGGCGCTGCCGGCGGCGGTCTGTACGGAAACGGTGGCCAGGCCCATCCAGCGCTGCAACAGATTGCGCGTCAGGTGAATGTCTTGGATCCGGCGATACGTAAGATGGACCTCGCGGCGGAACAAGATCCCCCAACTGATCGAAATGCCCTCGTCGTCGAAACGGTAGCGCAAGGTTTCGTACTTGAACCACAAGGGAAGGATCGCCAGGAAAAAACCCGGCCCCGTGAGCAGCGACACGAGCAGGTAGTATCTCATCAGCGCCCGGTCGGGCCGCGTAATCTGGCGCGGGTCGGTCGGTTGCTGCGTCGCGGCGGAAACTGCGGAGTTCATGTTATTCGCTTAGCGCTGAAGCCGGTGCGGCGGACTTGCCTGGAACGCGAAGAGGATCACGAAAACGCGAAAGACAGACAGCACGAAAGGGGTGACGTGCGCCGGCTAGCCACTATATCTGCTTTTCGTTTCGTATTTTCGTTCTTTCGGTGCGTCAGGATAAGCCGGATTGATCTTTTCAGTTGAAAGGTACTGAACATGGTAATTGCTCGTTCGCCGTGAAGCGAAGGCAGCGGCGCCGCGTGGCGTCGAAGCCTGCCCAAGCGAAGGCGCCAGCCGTAACGCAAGTGAACCCGATTCGGCCTCGTTAGTTCGTTCGAGAGCGGCCAGTCTCCCGAAAGCGATGAAGCCTGCCACCGTCCGCGTAGCAACGAGCAGATGCAGCGAGACGGGCTCTCCGGGGTGATTGGGGACAGCGGACGCCGACAGATCAATTCGGAACCTGAGAGGACCGCACGAGCGGTCGGCGTCGCGGGCGCGACGTGCGGCCGACGCGGGACGGGAAGACATAACCGCCCGGCGGCTCGTGCGGGAGTCGGAGGGGTCCATAGTAGCGAGGAAGCGGCCAACCCCCGCGGAGCGAAGGGACCCTGCCGAAATCATGCAACTGTCAGAAGTGAGGAGAACCGCTTGGACCCCCATCCTACTACGGAAAAACGGGCGGCGCGAGACGCCCGACCCCATCCGCCGGAAGCTCCGGAGGAGAAGTCGGGAATCGCGTTGCCTGCGAAAGTCTCCGAACTGCGACGGAAGCTGGGCTGCAAGGCCAAGCAACAGCCGAAGTTCCGGTTTTACGCCCTGTACGACCGGATCTACCGGCCCGACGTCTTGCTGGCGGCCTGGTGGCTGGTGCTGAAGAACGACGGAGCGCCAGGCGTGGACGGAATGTCGTTCGCCGACATTGCGGACCACGCGGCGTTTCTCTCGACGCTCCAAGAGGAGCTGCGCACCAAGACCTACCGTCCGCAAGCGGTCAAACGCGTCTACGTTCCCAAACCGGACGGCCGGTCGCGACCGCTGGGCATTCCCACGATTCGCGACCGCGTCGTGCAGATGGCCTGTCTGCTGATTCTGGAGCCGATCTTCGAGGCGGATTTCCTGGACTGTTCCTACGGGTTCCGTCCGGGCAAATCGGCCCATCAGGCGATCGACGCCCTTCGTCGGCATCTGGCCGCCGGGTATCGGGAAGTGTACGACGCGGACCTGCAAGGGTACTTCGACACGATTCCCCACGATCAACTGCTGGCCTGTCTGCGGATGCGGATCGCCGATCGCTCGGTGCTGCACCTGATTCAGAGTTGGCTGCAAGCCCCGGCCGTCGAACGGGACGAAGCCGGCCGCCAGACGACCACTCGACCTCGGCAGGGGACGCCGCAAGGCGGCGTGATTTCGCCGCTGTTGGCGAACGTCTACCTGCACTGGTTCGAGAAGGCGTTTCACGGTCCGGCCGGCCCGGCGAACTGGGCCAAGGCGAAGATCGTCCGCTACGCGGACGACTTCGTGGTCTTGGCGCGTTACCAGGGCGAGCCGTTGAAAGCGTGGATCGAAACGCAACTCGAAGGCCGCTTCCGGTTGACGATCAACCGGCAGAAGACGCGAGTGGTCGATCTGAACGAACCTGGGGCGACGCTCGACTTCCTGGGCTTCACGTTTCGGTACGACCGCGACCGCTTCGGTCGCGGCCACCGCTACCTGAACGTGCTTCCGTCGCGGAAGTCGGCGGCCCGCCTGCGTACACGCCTGCGGGAAATGACCGGACCCCGATGGGGATGGAAGCCCGTGCCCGAGCTGATTGGCGAGGTGAATCGCTATCTGCGCGGCTGGGCTCAATACTTCCGTCATGGGTATCCGGCCCGTGCGTTTCACGCGGGCAACAAGTTCGTCTACGTTCGCCTCAAGCGTCACTTGCACCGTCGCAGTCAACGCCGTTATCGTCCGCCAGCAGGCCAAACGCTGCACGCCCACTTGCAGAACTTGGGTCTGCAACTGCTGCCGGCGAACTAAGGAGACGTTGTGCATGCCTTGCAATCGACCGATTTCGGGTAAGCCGGATGCGGCAGCTCCGCACGTCCGGTTTGATGAGGGGGGAGGCGGCCCTCCGGCCCCTCCCCTACTCGACTGTTTTCGTGATTCATTTCGCATCGAATGCCGGCTCGTCCGGCCAGATGCCCGTAGCTCGGCATCATAGCTATTCGCAAAGCGTCGGAAAATCTTGGAACACGGTCCTGCCGCGTCCTCTTGACGCTCGGCTCTCGCCGCCTTAGGCGGCCTTGCGATAGGCCTCGATTTCAAAGGGGTTTTCGCGGTAAGCGTCTCGTCCTTGCAGCCAAAGAAGCAGCGAAGAGAGCAGGTAGGCCGGAATGAAAAACGGTCCCCAGCGCTCGTACTGCCGAACGTGTATCAGTTCGTGCTCGCGCGAAAGGTCGAGCGCCGCCCCGCTGCGGCCGAGCACGGTATGGCCGAGCGTCATGGCGAAAGGCTCGACGGGCAGCCGTTCGAGCAGCCAGCTTGCCGCACCGCCGTAGATTTCCAGTACCCGTCCGACGCGCCGCATTTTGCCGCCGCTGGCCAAGGCCGCCAGGCCGACGGCCACGCCCAGCGAAGAGCAAGGGGCCGCCCACAGGATCGCCAAAAATTGCGCAATTCGTTTCATGGTCGCTTCGTTCGTTCGATCAACCGGCCGAATCGCAGCCCTCCTTTCAGGGTATTATACTCAATCCCTCGCCGGCCAGAGCGAACTCCTCGAAGAAAGCGATTTCGCGCTCATGACGACCGCAATCCTTAAAGACCGTACGACGCGGCCCAGCTCTTGGTGGCTGGTGCTCGGCCTGGTCGGCCTGGACTACTTCAGCACGTTGGCTTATCTGCCGACGATCATGGTCGAGGCCGCAGGGCCTTTAGCGCCCTTGGCCGCCGCATTGCTCGTGCTGGTCACGCTCTTGCTGGCCGTGCCCGTTTACTGGTATGTCGTCGGCCGTTCGCCCGATGGGCAAGGCGCCGTGGGTCTGCTCGAACAAATCGTCCACGGTTGGCGCGGCAAGCTGTTGCTATTGATCCTGATGGGTTTCGTGGCCGCCGACTTCGTGGTCACGCGCAGCTTGTCGGTCGCCGACGCTTCGACGCACGTGCTGCACAACCCGCATTGGCACGCGGCCGTAAACCATCTGGCGCCGCGCGACGACGAAGTACAATCCAGCGTCGGCCCCCAGATGTGGCGGCGCCTCAAGCCGATGTGGACGCGGCAGATGGCGCTGACCATCGGCTTGTCGCTTTTGGCGTTCGCCTTCTTGTGGCTGTTGCAAGGCGGTTTCACGCGCAACGTGCTGCGATTGGCGGCGTTGGCAGTTGGCGTTTACATGTTGTTGGCGGGCATCGTGATCGCCAGCGCGCTGCGGCATTTGGCGGCCCACCCAGAACTGCTCGAAGCCTGGCGCGACCAGGTTTACGATCACGGCGGCGGGTTGGCGGCCGGCCGGGCGCTCGTCTGGCGAGTGCTGCTGCTCGTGCTCTGGGCCTTTCCGCAACTTGCCTTGGCGATCAGCGGGTTCGAATTGAGCATGACCGTGGCGCCGCTCGTCAAGGGGCGGATGGGCGACGATCCGCGACGGCCTCGGGGACGCATTCGCAACACGCGCAAGCTGATGCTCGCCGCCGCGCTGGTCATGGCCGTATACGCGTTGGGCGCGGTCTTGGCGGCGACGATCTTGATTCCTGCCGAGGCTATCGGCCCTGGCGGCGCCGCGCAACATCGCGCACTGGCCTACTTGGCCCACGGCGAGCGGCTCGTCGGCGACCAGCCCGGAGCGACGCTCAATCCGCTGTTCGGTCACGAGTTCGGCAGCTTCTACGACGCGGCGGCGGTGATCGTGCTGTGCCTGGCCGGGGCCAGCGGCTTGATTGCGCTGCGCGATCTGGTGCCGCAGTTTCTTTATCGCCTGGGCATGGAGATGGAATGGGCGCTGCGGTTTCGGGTGATGATGCACGTCTTCAATGCGATCATCCTCGTGGTGACCGTCGTGTTCCACGCCAGCGTCTCGGCCCAACAGGGCGCCTATGCCACCAGCGTTTTAATGCTGCTCACCGGGGCGGCCTTGGCCGCGACGCTCGACCTGATCGAGCGCTGGCGCGGCTGGCGTTTGCGGGGCCTGATCGTGGCGCCGTTTGCGATCAGCCTTGCGTTCTTTCTGAGCATGGCCGCGCTGAGCATGGTGGTGAACCGCTCGGGCCTGGTGATCGCGCTGTTGTTCGTGGCCACGATTTTGGCGACGTCGTCGGTCTCGCGCTGGGTGCGCAGCACCGAATTGCGGTTCAAAGGCTTCACCTTCGCCGACGAACATTCCGAGCGCCGCTGGCAAGAGATTTTGCAGTTGGATTTTCAGGTGCTCGTTCCGCATCGGCCGGGCCTGTTTCCGCTCGCCGACAAGGACCGGCAGGTGCGGCGCAAGCACCGCTTGCCGCCCGACGCCTATCTGTTGTTTATCGAAGTCTGCTTGGGCGACCCGAGCGATTTTCACCACGTGCCGTTGATGAAGATCGAACGCGAAGGCGAGCTGGAAGTGATCCGCGTATCGCACGCCGTTTCGGTGGCGCACGTGCTGGCCGCGATCGGCCTGGAGTTTTGCCGCGTGGGACGGCCGCCCGAGATCATCTTCGGCTGGTCGCACGAAACGCCGTTGGCCGCGAACCTGAACTTTTTGCTGTTCGGCAAAGGAAATATTCCCTGGATGGTCAAGGCCCTGGTGCGCAAGGCCGAGTGCAATTCCCAGCGCCGGCCGCGGATCGTGGTGGGCTAGCGGATCGGCTCGGCGGGAATGGGACACGCCCGCGCGAATCAATCGCGTCACGCCTTCACGTCAAAGCGGATTTCGACCTCGCGGGCAAAGGCCTCTTCATCGATCGATATTCCGAAGCCGGGGGCCTCGGGCACGCTGGCCATACCGTCTTTGATCCGGTAGCCGTCGGCGATGAGCACGTCGCTGGCGAGCGGATCGTGTTCGGCGCGATAAAAGTTGCTCACGGCCCGGCCGACGTGCAATTCCATGTAAAACCCGACGAGCGAGCCCCAGTTGTGCGGGGCGATCCGCCCGCCGTTCGCTTGGACCAGCGCGGCCTCCGCCAGAATACGATCGAGGCCGAAATGGTTCATGTCGCCTTGGAGGACGTCGATCGCCCCAGCCGCCGCGAAGGGCTTGAAGGAATCCAGCTCGTGCTGAGTTTCGCCGTCGGCGACGAGCGTCTGCCAGCCGTGCTCGCGAATGAAGCCCTTCAATTCCAGGCACTGGTCGACCGTCTCGGGGAAAAGCTCTTCGACGAAGGCCAGGTTTTCGTCGCCGAGCTGTTCGAGCAAACGCTTGGCGCCGGCCAGGTCGTAGCCGTTGTTGGCGTCGACGCCGAGCAGCACGTCGGGGCCGGCGTGCTTGCGGATCAGCTTCACGACCTCCACGTCACGCCGGTCGCCCTCGGCCCGCGGCATCCATTTGAAGCCGCGGCCCAGTTTGATTTTGAAGCCTCGGTGCCCGAGTTTCAGCCCCAGGTCGATTTCTTCTCGAAAGCGATCGGCCCAACGGTCGGCGTATTGCGGCAGCAAGTCGGCGAAATAGATCGAGCCGTCGTAGGCCGGAACCTTTTCGGTCCCTTCGCCGCCGAGCAATTCGTAGACCGGCTTGTTCAAGAATTTGCCCGCCAAGTCCCAGAGCGGCATCGTTCCGGCGCCCAACGGTCCGGCGAACCGCCGCTCGGCGGCTTGGTAAAAATCGAACGGATTCTTGCCCAGCAATTCGGCCGCCCCTTCCTTGCCGATCGCGCAATTGCCGACGCCTTCGACGCCCGAGTCGGTGAAGATCCGCAGCATTCGGTCGCGGCCGCGGTCTCCGTGTACGTCGAGCCGGGCGTTCTTGCCGGCTAGCTTGTTGCGGCGGCTGGTCAGATTGAAGCCGACTACGCGCGTGATTTTGACGTCCTTGGGCAACTCGGCGCCTTCGAGCGTTTTGGCGAAGAGCGCAGCGGCGGCGGTCGCGGAGAGAAATTGGCGGCGGTGCATGGCGAAACCCCCGGGATTGACGCGGACCATTTGCACGAGGCTCGTCTCGCAGGCTAAAGTAAGCGGGCGGCGCCGCGGGGCCGATCGACGGCCGGGGCCGGACAACACTATATTCTCTCCCAAGGCGAACCACCATGACTTCTCGACGATCCTCGACGCGACCAGCGATGCTGCTGTTCGCCTTGGCTGCCGCACTCGCCGCTTTCACCGCCGATCGCTCGTTCGCTCAGACAGTCTGGCCGGCGCCCGACTGGCAGACGGCGAAGCCCGAGAGCCAAGGCGTTTCCTCCGATGGCATGGACCGCGTGCGCGATTGGCTGAAGGAAAACGGCTCGAAGACCGGGCTGGTCGTGCGGCACGGGCGGATCGTGGGCGAATGGTACTTCGACGACGCGACGGCCCAGAGCCGCTACCTGGTCTATTCCTCGACCAAGTCGTTCGCCAGCACGGCGGCCGGCCTGGCGATCGAAGCCGGCAAGCTGAACCTCGACACGAAGGTCGGCGACGTGCTGCCCGACGTCCGCCCGGAAGGCAAGCGAGAAGTGACGGTGCGGCAGTTGTTGAGCATGACCAGCGGCGTCCACAACGAAGGCAAGTTCGGCGGCCTGCCCGACATGTTCGACTACGCCTTGCACGAGGCGCCGATGGACCATCGGCCGGGCGAAAAATGGGACTACAACAATACCGGGCTGGCCATTCTCAGCCCGGTCGTCAAACAAGCCGACGGCCGGTACATCGACCAGATTCTCGACGAGCAGGTCTTTCGACCGATCGGCATCCAGGCGGCCGATTGGGAGTGGCAGCGGCAGGGCGAGATTCCGCTTTCATTTTCCGGGCTGCACATCACCGCGCGGGCCTTCGCCCGGTTCGGGCTGATGTTCATGAACGGCGGCAAATGGCAGGACGAGCAGATCGTGCCGGCCGCGTGGGTCGCCGAGGCCGGCAAGCCGTCGCAAACGATGAACGCCAGCTACGGTTATCTGTGGTGGAACAACACGACCGACAAATGGCCCGGCGTGCCGAAAGACGCCTATGCCAGCTTGGGCGCCTTCGACAACGACATGCTGCTCGTCCCCAGCCTCGATCTGATCGTGATTCGGCAGGTCGGCGACGATTCGGCCAACAAACGCAAGCTGAAGATCGGCGAACTGTTCAAGCTGGCCGTCGACGCGGTGGATGCGGACGACGGGACATGATTGAGGCTCTCTCAGGCAGCCGGCTGATCCAAGGGTTCGCCTATGAACTGGCTGACGCTGGAATGATCGAACAACATCGGCACGCCACCCGCCGCGATGAACATCGCTACCCCGTCGCGTGACACGAGGGCCTCCGGATGGTCGACCTGGAAACGGTCGCCATTGACCAAGGCCACCGTGTAGGGTCGGAAAGGAATGCGACGCTGGAACGCCCGCAACGACCGCTCGAACTGACCAAATTCCATGAAGCAATGCCTCCTTAATTATTATACTACCAGCCCCTGCGACACTCGTCAAAAGTCACAGCAAGGTGAAACACGCGAGGGAACGACATGAGCGATAAAAAAGTCAACGTGGCGATCATCGGCTTGGGTTTCGGGGCCGAGTTCATTCCGATCTATCAGCGGCATCCCAACGCCAAGTTGCACGCCATCTGCCAGCGCTCGCCCGAAAAGCTGAAGCAGATCGGCGACGCCTTCGGCATCGAGAAGCGATACACCCGCTTCGAGGATGTGCTGGCCGACGGCGAAGTCGATTTCGTGCATATCAACACGCCGATCCCCGACCACGCGCCGCAGTCGATCGCCGCCTTGAAGGCCGGCAAGCACGTGATGTGTACCGTGCCGATGGCCACCAGCATCGAAGACTGCGAGCAGATCGTGAAGCTGGTCAAAGAGACCGGCTTGAAGTACATGATGGCCGAAACGGTCGTTTACGCCCGCGAGTTCCTATTCGTCAAGGAACTGTATGACAAGGGCGAGCTGGGCAAGGTGCAGTTTTTGCAGGCCAGCCATCAACAAGACATGGACGGCTGGCCCAACTACTGGCCCGGCTTGCCGCCGATGCACTACGCCACGCATTGCGTCGGGCCGTGCCTGGCCCTGACCAGGGCCGAGGCCGAGTACGTCTCGTGCTTCGGCTCGGGCACGATCCGCGAAGAGCTGATTCCGAAATACAACTCGCCGTTCGCCGTCGAGACGACGCACATCAAGTTCCGCAACTCCGACCTGACCGCGCGGATCTATCGCTCGCTGTTCGACACGGCGCGGCAGTACCGCGAGAGCTTCGACGTCTACGGCACGAAGAAGACCTTCGAGTGGCCGCTCATCGAAGGCGAAGAACCTGTGCTGCACACCGCGAAAAAGCCCGAGCCGGAGATTCCCCAGCGGGTCAAGGTTCCTGACTACGCGCACTTGCTGCCCGAGCCGATCCGCCGCTTCACCACCGGCGGCGTGTACGACGCGGGCGAGCACCAGCATCTTTCGTTCGTTCAGGGCGCCGGACACGGCGGCTCGCATCCGCACCTGGCCCATGAGTTCATCTCCGCTCTGGTTCAGGGCCGCGATCCATACCCGAACGCCGTGCAATCGGCCAATTGGACCTGCGTCGGCATTTGCGCGCACCAGTCGGCGTTAAAGGGGGGCGAGATCGTGCGGCTGCCGGCGTTTACGTTGGGAGGATGAGGGGTTGGCGGTTGGCCGCGAGCCGGAGGCGTCAGCCTCCGGGTGGTGATTCGGGGGCGCCATGCAACGTGGGGCGCAGCCCCACCAATCTCCGCCGGCTAGGATCTACGGGCGGAACTCAACTAGAATTCAGGGGAATCTCACGCGGAGGCGCGGACCATGAAGAAGAATTCATTCGGCGTCTCCGCGTGAGGTAGAATCCCGCCACTGTCCATTACCATACTCGGTGATAGCGAGTTATGCTGAAGCATAACCTACTGAACTGAACTGGCTGACGATTAAGGTGCCCTATGCGCGTCTATCTTGGTCTGCTGGCTGTTGTCTGCGGTTTCGCTTCCGTCACATCGGCTGAGGAA
>DATNEC010000113.1:0-25681 GCA_035606815.1 Pirellulales bacterium | reverse complement strand
GATGCGCGTCGATCGGACGATGTACACGGTTTATCTGCAGGGAGCGATTTGGCTGGTCGTCGGTTACTTCGCCGTCGTGCGTTTTCTTAGTTATCTGGACCTCCGCATTCGCACAGAAGGCTGGGAGGTGGAGTTGATCATGCGCGCCGAGGCGGCCCGGTTGACGAGGCAACTGGCATGAAGCCCGGATTTTCAAAGGCATCGCTCCGATGTCCAAAGGCGTCGGAAGAAAGCGATCCCAGACGGCGATCGCGGAGCGGAAGCCTTTGGACATCGGAGTCCATGCCTGGAAAAATCCACCGTGGCGCACGGTCTCGCGTCGCGGTACGCAATGTCCGCATGCATGGAGTTTTGGCCCGGCGCCGGCGGTTGTTCTTGGCGGCGTGCCTCGGGGCGGGCCTGCTCTGGCCGCCGCTGGCGGCATGCGCCGAAGGCGGGGCGGGGCAAACCGCCCAGGGCGAGGTTGGGCAGGCCGCCGAGAAAAGCGTGCAAGAAGCGCGCAACGCGCTGGGCAGCCGCCGCCGGTTTCCTTGGTACGACGAAACGAACGATGAAACCCGCCGCGTGCGCGTCAGCGTTCCTTGGCGCGCCCCCGACATGAAGCCGAAGCCGGGCGGCATGAGGTGGAACTTTTCCTGGCTGGAGCTGTTCATTTGGACGGCGGTGCTGGCGTTGTTCGCCGCCTTGGCGTACCTGTTGATCAAAGCCTATCTGAACCGCGAAGGCCGCGCCGCGGGCGCCGCCGACGGATCGGCCGAACGCCTGGCGCTCGACGACGGCGCGCGGATCGAGGCCTTGCCGTTTCGCGTCCGCTCGGGGCCGCTCGGATTGCTGGACGAAGCCCGCCGGCACTACGAGCAGGGCGATTTTCGCCAGGCGATCGTCTACCTGTTCAGCTACGAGTTGGTCGAGATGGACAAGCAGCAGGTGATCCGGCTGGCCAAGGGTAAAACCAATCGTCAGTACCTGCGAGAAACCCGTCCCCGCCCCTTATTGAGATCGCTCGTCGAGCAGACGATGGTCGCCTTCGAAGACGTGTTTTTTGGAGATCATTCGCTCGATCGCTCGCGGTTCGAGTCTTGCTGGCGGCGGCTCGACGAATTCCAGAGCTTGATCGCGCCGGAGGGAAGATGAGAATGGCAGGCCAATCAAGGTCGGAGGCCGAAAATCGGAGGCCGGAGATTCCGATCTCCTGCCGTCGATTTCCGACCTTGATGGTGCTCGCAACGGTCGTATTGGCTGCCGGCTGCGAAGACGGCATCAACAAGACCTATGGCCGCCGCGGCGGAATCGCGGCCGACAGCGTGAACGGGACCGCGGTGCTGGCGAACATGTTTCAACAAGCGGGCCATCATGTTTCGAGCAGCAGCCGCTTGACGCCGCGGCTGCTGGCAAAGGCCGAGGCAATCGTCTGGGCGCCCGACGATTTCGCCCCGCCGACGTCGGCCGTTTGCGAGTGGTTCGACCAATGGTGGTCGGAGGCCCCGGGCCGCACGTTGATTTATATCGGGCGCGATTACGACGCGGCGCCGCATTATTGGCGCGCCGTGCAAGCCGGGGCCCCGGCGAGCCAATTGACCGAAATCAAGCGCCGCTTGGCCGCGGACCAAAGCGCTTATCTGGCCCGCCGCAACGGCGCAAATACAGTCGCCCGGGCCGCCGTGCCGCCCGCCGTTCCATCCGCCGCCACCGCGCCGCCCGTCGCCGATTGCGACTGGTTTTCCGTGCAGCGCCGGAAAAAAACCCGCGCGGTCAAAACGCTCTCGGGCGATCCGCAATGGTTGACGGGCGTCGACCCGAGCAAGCTGGAAATCGAACTGAATGGGCGGCTGCTGCCGTCGAAAGGGTCCGAAATGGTGTTGGCGTCCGAAGGCGACGCGATCGTGACTCGCGAGCAACTCGACGGCAGCGAGCTGATCGTCGTGGCCAACGGCTCGTTTCTTTTGAACTATCCGCTGGTGAACCACGAACATCGCAAGCTGGCGGGCAAGCTGATCGCCGAAGTCGGCGACGACCGCCGGGTGGTGTTCCTGGAGAGCGACGCCGGCGGACCGCCGGTGCTCGACGAAGATCCGCCGGACGTGCCGCGCAACGGCATGGAGATTTTCGGCGTCGAGCCGATCGGCGCTGTATTGCTGCACTTGGCTTTCTTGGGCCTGGTGTTTTGCGCCGCCCGCTTTCCGATCTTCGGCCGGCCGCGCGAGCTGCCGCCGCCGGCGCTTTCCGATTTCGGCAAACACATTTCGGCCCTGGGGCAAATGCTCCAGCGCACCGGAGACCGCGAGTACGCTTTGGGCCGCGTGCTGCACTACCAACAACACGTGCGGCGCGAGCCTGGGCGCCCACCCCTTAACCCTTGAAGAACACGCCATGCCCTACGAGAGTGAATCGGAACCAAGTTCGCCCGTCGAATCCCAAGGCGCCCTCGACCCGCCGGCGCCTTGGCAGGACGGCGCCGCAACCTCGCCCGACGGCAATTCCGCGCAGCTTGCCGACGCGCCAGAACAGGCCCCCAGCTCGGCCGCGCAGCAGCTCTTCGGGCGGATCACCGCCGAGCTGCGAAAAATTTACGTCGGCCAGGACGAGCTCGTGCTGGGCACGCTCGTAGCGCTGTTTTCCGGCGGCCACGTGCTGATCGAAAGCGTGCCGGGGTTGGGCAAAACGCTGTTCGTGCGGGCGCTCGGCAGAATCCTGGGCTGCAAATTCGGCCGCATTCAGTTCACGGCCGACTTGATGCCGTCGGACATCACCGGTTCGCCGATGTTCGACATGAAGACGCAAGATTTTCGATTTCGCCCCGGACCGGTCTTCACGCAACTGCTGCTGGCCGACGAAATCAACCGCTCGCCCGCCAAGACGCACGCCGCGCTGTTGGAGATCATGCAGGAGTACCACGTCACGGTCGAGCGGGTGAGTCACAAGCTCGAGCGCCCCTTCTTGGTTCTGGCGACGCAGAATCCGATCGAATCGGAAGGCACTTACAATTTGCCCGAAGCCCAGCTCGATCGGTTCATGTTCAAAATCCTGGCCGATTATCCGACGGCCGAAGAAGAAGCCGACGTGCTGAAGATGCACCGCGAGGAGCTCGACATCGAGGGGCGGCTGCAGACGCTCGAAACGGTGACGAGTCCCGAGGAGATTTTGGCGATCACCGAAGAGTGCCGCCGAGTGCGGATCGACGACAAGCTGATCGATTACATCAACCTGCTGGTCCGCCTAACGCGGCAATGGCCTCAGTTCCACCTGGGGGCTTCGCCCCGGGCTGGCATTTCGCTGGTCCACGGCGCGCGGACCTTGGCGGCCTTTCTGGGTCGCGACTACGCCGTGCCCGACGACGTCGTCGAGATCGCGCTGCCGGCCTTGCGCCATCGCGTGATGCTCACGGCCGAGGCCGAAGTCGAGGGGCGCCGCGTCGACGAATTGCTGGAAGACTTGATCCGATCGGTCGAGGTGCCGCGGCTGTGAACCTCGCCTCGCTCGTCTTGCACTTGGGTTTCGCGGGTTTGTTGTTCGCGGCGGTCCGCCAACTTTACCGCGACCGCTTGCGTCGCCCTTGGCTGTTTCGCCTGGCCGCGGGCCCGGCCTTGTTGATCGCGCTGGGCGTTTTGACGTTGACGATCGGCAAGCTATTGCTGCACGCCGAGGGCCTCTCCGCGTTCCTACTGCACGCGGCGCTGCTGCTGGCCGTCTTGGCGCTGCTGGGGAGTTTTCTGCGAATTTACCCGCATCGGCCGCTCGTGTATTTGGCGTTGGCGCCGGCGCTGCTCTCGCTATCGCTATTGGTCCCGCGGGTGGCCAATCTTCCCTGGGTCTGGGCGCCGCTGGCCATCGCCGACGTCCTGGCCGCGTGCGTGGCCCTGGCGGATCTGTTGACGTTGCCGCGGCGGGGCGCCTTTGTCGTCGACCGCGAAGCCGGGCGCGTCGCTTCGCTTCGCCAGGCCCACCCCATCAAGCTGGTGGTGGCCAACCAATCGTCGCGCAGCTTCTTCGCTTGGATTCGCGATGGGGCGCCCGAGGAGTTGCATCCGCAGCCCGCCGAATTTCGTTTGCGGCTGGCCCCGCGCAGCCGGGCGACCATGACTTATCAGGCGAAAAGCGCGCGCCGCGGGGCGTTTCAACTCTCTTGGGTGCATCTTCGCGTGCGCAGCCGGCTGGGCCTCTGGCAGCGGCTGCTCGACTACGACGTTTCGTCGGTGATCCACGTCTACCCGGACATGAAGCAACTCGGCGAATACGCCCTGCTGGCCCGCACGAACCGGCTGAACCTGCTGGGAGTGCGGCGCACGCGGCGGATCGGCCAGGACAACGAGTTCGAGCGGTTGCGAGACTATTCGCCCGACGACAACTACAAGCACATCGACTGGCGCAGCACGGCGCGGCGGCGCAAATTGACGGTCAAGGACTATCAAACCAACCAGAGCCAGCGGTTGATCTTCTTGCTGGACTGCGGGCGGATGATGACCAACATGGCGGGCGAACTGAGTTTGCTGGACCATTCGCTCAACGCGATGTTGATGCTCAGCTACGTGGCGTTGTCTCACGGCGACTCGGTGGGGCTGTTGTGCTTTTCCGACGAGATTCACGGTTTCGTGCCGCCCACCAGCGGCATGCGCCAGATGAACCGCCTGCTGCACGCTTCGTTCGACCGCTTTCCGCGGCTGGTCGAATCGCGCTACGACCAGGCGTTTCTTTATCTGGCGACGCACTGCCGGAAGCGGTCGCTGGTGATTCTGATCAGCAACCTGATCGACGAGGTGAACGCCAACCAGGTCGGGCAATATCTGCGATCGTTCGTGGGAAAACACCTGCCGCTGGGAGTGTTGCTGCGAGATCGTCATCTGTTCGAGGCCGCCGACGTTTCCAACCCCGACGACGACGCGCTGTATCGGGCCGCGGCGGCGGCCGACATCCTCTCTTGGCGACAGCAGGTGCTGGCCGACCTGGAGGCCAAAGGGATCTTGTCGCTGGATGTTTTTCCCGAGGGCCTCACCGCCCCGCTGATCAATAGCTACCTTGAGATCAAGGCCCGGCATTTGTTGTAGAATAGAAACATGGTTGCCACATTCGACTACATCGAAGGGGTGATTTCGACGTTTCGGCGGGCCACGGAGGCCAACGAAGACGCGCCCACGCGCGAGGGCAACGTGATCGTGCTCTCCGAGGAGCATGCCGACGACGTGATGATCACCGCCGACCTGCACGGCCACCGCAAGAACTTCAACTCGATCAAGAAACTGGCCGATCTCGATCGGCGCCCGCGGCGGCACTTGATTCTGCAAGAGGTCTGTCACGGCGGGCCGACCTACCCGTCGAACGGCGGCTGCATGTCGCATGGCATGTTGGAAGACGTGGCGCGGATGAAGGCCGCCTTCCCGGAGCGCGTCCATTTTCTGCTAAGCAACCACGAACTGGCGGAACTGACCGACTACCCGATCCTCAAGTCGAAAAAGATGCTGAACTTGATGTTCCGCCTCGGCTTGCAGGAAATGTATGGTCCCGCCGCCGAAAAGGTGCGCGAGGCGTACATCGCCTTCATTCGCTCTTGCCCGCTGGCGGTGCGTCTGCCGGGCGGGGTGTTCGTCTGCCACAGTTGCCCCGAGCGCTGCGATAGCCGCACCTTCGACCGCGACATTCTGCAACGACCGCTCGAAGCGCCGGAATTGCTCGAACACGGCGAGGTCTTCGACCTGGTATGGGGTCGCGATTATCGAGCGGAAAATGCACGGGCTTTCGCCAAGCAGGTCGGGGCCAAGGTCTTGATCCACGGCCACGAGCCTTGCCCCGACGGGTTCAGCGTGCCGAACGACACCCAAATCATCCTCGATTGCTGCGGACAGCGGGCCTGCTGCTTGATCGTGCCGATGGACCGCGAATTCAGCCACGCCGAACTAGTCGCGCGCATCCAACGACTGCCATGACTCCGCAAGAGCATTCCGCCGAGGGGCCTTCGACACAGCCGCCTTCGACACAGCGGCCTTCGATGCCGCCGCCCGGCCGCGGTCGGTTTCAGTTCGGCATGCGCGGGCTGATGGCGACGATGGTTCTGCTCTGCGTTCCGTTCGCGATTTGGGGCGGGCTGTTGAGGGCCGGAAAGGAGCCTGGCGATAGTTCGCGGCTGTTCGTGTTCGTGCTGCTGTGCGTCGCCGCGCCCATGGGGGTGATGGTGGCGCTCGGCGCGGGCGGAGCGCTCGCACGAGCTTACCGCCGGCTTCGCCGGCGCTAAGCATTACACGCTCACGTGGTCAGCGGCAAGTCGGATTCCAAAAACTCGGCGTAGGCCAGCGCGGCAAGCTCTTCATCGCGCTCGCGAGGCAGGTAGGCGCCGCGAACGCGCGCCCGCACGATCACGCCTTTCTCCAACTCGCCGGAGAATAGCCCGTGGCTCAGTTCCCACCGCCCCGAGCCACAGAGTTTCAGCTTGCTGCAATCCGAATCGCCGGGGTAAACGATCTCGACGTAGCTCGCCTCGACGTCGGGCCAACGAAAGAGAAAGCATTCCCGGCCTTGCTCCGGCAAGAAAGACAGCTCGTGCGTTTGCGCCAGCGAGATCGGCTCGAACATGCCGGCGCGCGCGTCGATCAGGCGGCGCAACTCGCCGCGAGGCAGTCGAGACGAAGTCGCCAGGCGCGGCCGGCTATCGAGCAAGCTCGTCTGCACGGAAACTTGCAGATCGACGAGCGGCGCACGGTCGGCCGCCGATTCGGCCCGCCAATAAACTTGCACGCGCACCGGCCGCTCGGGTGTTTGCGCGTAAGTGGCGATCAAATCGCCGCCGCGCTGGTAGCAATCGACCAAGCTTCCGGCGCTCGCCGCATGAACAGGGTCGAGAGCGACGCCGAGAATTTCCTGGTCGGCAAACCGTCGCTGGTCTCGCACGATGTCGAACAAGCCGCGCTCCGGCGAGCGAGGCTCGATGGCGCCGCGGAGCGGCCCCGCGTGCAGATGCGCTGCTGCGTCTCGAAGCAGCCACGTGGCGTGAGGCATGGCCTGACGAAGAAAAACCAATAAAAAACCCCGCCGCTCACACGAGGTAAGACGGCGGGGCCGGAACAGAGAAGAGGCCGATTGTGTAAGAACCGCGTTCCTAAAAAACCTTATGGATGAGGCCACGAACCCTTCACAACCGCATCCCTCTTCACTGAGGTCGATCATACCAACTCAGAATGGCATGTCCAGCTTTTTGTTGGAAAATTTTTTTGCGTCGGCCCGGCACCTTGGCCTGTTGCAAGACGAGTGGCGAGACGCCGCTTCCACTTGGTGTTAAAGTGTACAGTCGCTGGCGATTGTGCCACGGGCCATATTGAACCGTCGCCGAATCCTATTCCTGAATCGGAGGCCGGCGGTTTGCTGGCCGAAAAGACGGAAAGAGCCACTGAGTGCCCACAATTGCCGACTACCAAATGGTTTGTGAACAAGCGGCCCGGGCCGCGGGCGAGGTTCTGCTCGACTGGAGCGGTCGGTTTGCGGTGCGGGAAAAGGGGCCCTCGGATCTTGTCACCGAGGCCGACCTGGCCTCTCAGGCAAAGATCCAGGAAGTTTTGCTGGGCGCCTTTCCCAAGCACGGGTTCTTGGCCGAGGAGAATCTTTCCATTCCCAGCCAGGAAGAGGGCCTGCGATGGATCGTCGACCCCCTGGACGGGACCACGAATTATGTTCACGGGCTGCCGCAATACGCCGTTTCGATCGCCTTGGAGCAGGCCGGCAGATTGCGCGTCGGCACGGTCTACAACCCGGCGATCGGCGAGTGTTTTTCCGCCGCCGAGGGTCAAGGGGCGCGTCTCAATGGAAAACGCTTGCAGGTCAGCCCGGCGGTCGATTTGGGACACGCCCTCGCGGCAGTCAGTTTTGCGGCAAAAGTCCATCCCGACGACCCTGAAATCCGCGATTTCCTGGCCGTGATGCTCAAGTGCCAGGCGGTGCGCCGGATCGGATCGTCGGCGCTGAACCTGAGCTATCTGGCGGCCGGGCGCCTCGACGCCTACTGGGCCAGAAGCACGAAAGTTTGGGACATCGCCGCGGGCGTGCTCCTGGTTCGCGAGGCCGGCGGCGTGGTCAGCGGCCTAGATGGCAGAGAACTCGACTTGGCGGACCCCAGGTTCATCGCCGCCAGCACATTCCTGTTGCACGATCAACTTTGCCGAATGCTTTGCCCTTCACGACCTTAGCAAGGTAAACTAGGGGCAATTTCCTGCTTTGAGCGATTTCCGCGACTAAGTAAACTGGATGCGGGCGACATCGTATCGCCCACCCTTCTGAATTGAGGCCCGCGGCGCCGCTGACGGCGTCTCGTGGCGGGGCCAGAGAGGAACACGAAGTTTTGCGAGCCGCCTCGATCGGACTAGCGCTCTTGGCGTTCTGCCAGACTTGGGTCTGGATCGAGAGCTTGCGCGCGCAGCCCGCGGATGCGGGGGCGGTCCCCAGGTCGGACCGCGCGGCCGAGAAATCCGGTTCATCGGAGCCGGTTCGGCGAGTCGAGCCTGACATCCTGTTCGTCAAGGACGCCCAAGGCGAGATGATCCCGCTGTTGAATCACACCTTGGAGGAGATCGAGAAACTGCTAGAGCAGCGCGCCGGCGCGGTGGGAGCCGCGCGGCCGGCTTTCCGGTTGGACCGCATGGTCGTCAGCGGAGAAGCGGGGCCGAAAAACGCCTCGTTGACCATCCAGCTCACGATCTTCGCCAGCGACAAAGCGTGGGTCCGCGTGCCTTTGCGGTTGGGGAGCGTGGCGTTGGAGAAGGCCGAGCATCAAGGCGAAGGCGAGCAGTTTTTGACCTTCGATGACGTCAACCGGGAATATGTGAGTTGGTTTCGCGGCGAAACCGAAAAGCCCCACCTGCTGACGTTGCATGGCCTGGTTCCCTTGGAACAACTTTCCGGCCAGACCCGGTTGAAGCTGAACGCGCCGCGCGCCGCGCATTCGGAACTGACCCTCAAGACATCCTCCGTGCAGGCGGTCGGCGATGTATCGGTGGGCGCCGTGCTCGCCGAGACTCGGCAACCGCCGAACGGCGCCGAGTTCAAGGTCTACGGGTTGACCAGCGATTTTGGCCTGTCCTGGCGAGCGACCGCCCAGCGCCCCGCCGAGGCGCCGTTCACGCTCGAAGCCACCGACAGTCGCATCCTGGTGCAGATCGACCCGCACAGCGTCAGCACGACAGCGTCGCTCACCGTTCGCGCTTTCGGCCGGGAATTCGACGCTTTTCGAGTGCGGTTGCCGCCTGGAGCGACATTGGCGCCAGCCGAACATAAGGACTATTCGGTCGTCGCGGTCAACGCGGCGCCCGACGGCGCGACGGCGCCGCTGGACGGCCAATGGGTCGAGGTGCGTCGCAAGATCAAGAGTCCGGACCCCCTCGAGGTCCGTCTGGCGACGCGACGCCTGCACGAAGAAACGGCGCCCGATCAACCGTTGGAACTCGCCGGGTTCGAGGTCCAAGGTGCGGCGCGGCAGTGGGGCTATCTCGCCGTCGTTGCGGACAACGATTGGCAGGTTTCGTTCGGCAAGCGGCTGAACCTGCGGCAGGTCGAGGATTTGCCGGACGAACAATTGCTGAAAGACGTTCGCTCGGACGATCTGGTCGCCAGCTTCGAATACTACCGCCAGCCCTTTTCGCTGCCCGTCGAGATCGCACCCCGCGAGACGGTCGTCAGCGTCGAGCCTAAGTACGACGTGCGGGTCACCGCGAACCGGCTGCAGTTGGAAGCTCGATTGGCATACCGCATCGCCGGGGCCAAGGCGTTTTCGTTGGAGATCGACCCGCGCGGCTGGAACGTCGACGTCAACAGCATCGGCACGCTCAACAGCATCGGCCCGCCCGACCTGGTCGATGCCTCGCGGATCGTGTCCGAACCGGGCAAGCCGCTGATTATTCCGCTCAAACCGGCGGCCTTCGGCAGAGTGACGCTCCAATTGCAGGCCCAGCGCGAAATTGCCGCCGACGCCAAGGCGATCGATTTCCAACTCCCTCGCCCGACGGCCGACGCGATTAGCTCCGCCGAGTTGGCGATTACAACGGCGGAAAATGTCGATCTGACGCCGCACGAGGCCGAAATCGTCGGCTTGGGCCGCCAGCAGAATGGTTCGGAGAACCCCGTGCCGGCCCAGCAGGACGACGCCTTGTTCTACCGCGGCGATGCCGTCGAAGCCCGATTTGCGGCCGGCTTCCGCGTCAATCCGCGGCGAGTGTCGGTCGCCGCCTCAGGTATTGTGAAACTGGATGAAACCGGCGCGGACGTCAATCAGACGTTTTCCTACCGCATCGCCTACGAACCGGCCGAAACGCTGCTGTTGGAAATCTCGCGGTCGCTCGCCGATGCCGCGCGGCCCGAGGTGCGGCTGGATGAAAAACCGCTTCCCTTGGAACCCCTCAACGAACAGGGCGCCGGGCCGGAGGCCGAGTCGGACGCCGGCCAGACGGCGCGATTCAGAGCCAAACTGCCCAAACCGCAAATCGGCGATTGCAAGCTCGAAATCAGCTATCGCTGGAACGGCAAGCCGTTGATCCGCGAGGCCAGCGTTTTGCTCAAGTTGCCGCTGGTCATGCCGGCCGAAGTTGAGTGTTCGGAGAATCGCCTGGAGTTGTTCGTGGCGCCGGGAATCAAGGCGGAACCTTTGGGGGCGGAATGGACCGTCGATGCGGGGCTTGCATCGTCCGTCGCCAATGGCGTTGCATTGAGAATGTCGGCCTCCCGGCCTTGGCCGGAGATTTCGCTCAATGTCAGCTTGGCGGATCGGCCGAGCGACGAAACGCTGATCGTCGAACGCGCCTGGCTGCAAACCGTGCTCGCCAAAAACCGCCGCACCGATTTGGCGGTTTACCGCTTCGAAACTCGCGATCACAGCTTTAACCTGACGCTTCCCCAAGGCAGTCTCGGTTCCGAGTTTTGGCTCGATCGCGAACGAATCGCCCCCTCGCAGGGCCAGTCTCCCGACGAGCGCATCATCTCCTGGCGCGATACGACCTCCGAAATCCGCCCTCACGTGCTGGAAATCCGCTACGGATTTCCCGATCGCGGCTCCCGGGGAGGGCCGTTGTCGATCGAGTTGCCCAAGCTTGGCGGCGGCGTTGCGCGTCGCACGTACTGGCAGCTTGTCTTGCCTCGCGACGAGTTCTTGATGGCGGGGCCGGCGGCGATGACGCCGGAAGCGTCCTGGAGTTGGGACCGTTTTTGTTGGGTCCGCCGTCCGCTGCTTGGTCAGCGCGATTTGGAGGATTGGATTTTCGCCGGTCGCGATCCGCAACGCGGCGAACCGGCGCCGTCCTATGCCCCGCTGTCGCCCGCGGCGAATCAATACCTGTTCAGCTCGATCGAAATCGACGGCCCGCTCGAAGTGCGGACCGCCAGCCGCTCGATGCTGGTCTTGATCGGCTCGGGAATCGTTCTGTTGGCGGGATTGCTGCTCATTTACGTGCCCGCCTTGCGGCATCCCGCCTTGTTGTTGGCGGCCGGGTTGGCCGTCTTGGCCGGGGCCCTGACTTACCCTGAAGTCACGTTGTTGTGGCTGCAAGCGGCCGCAGTCGGCGCCTTGCTGACGCTGGTGGCGGGAATCTTGGAGCGCAACATTTCTCGTCGACGACGGCGCGAAGTGCTGGTCCGGGGCGGGTCCAGTTCCATCGTCAATCGAAGCTCGACTCGTGCGCTGCCGCGGCCCACGGCCGCGCCAGCCCCGGTTTCCACCGAAACCGCGGCCGTCGCCGTCGAGCTGGCGGCCCCGGACTCCAGGCCATGATTCGCACTTCCGCTTGCCCGCGAGCGTCCATCGCACTGGCGCTAGCCTGTTGCTGCCCGATGCTTGCGGCGACGGCCGGCGCCGTCGAGCCTGGCGCCAACGAACCGCTTGAATATCGCCGCTTTTATGTGCCTTACGATCGTCCCCAGGATTGGCCGAAGGGGGAGATGCCCTATGTGCCGATCGAAAGGGAGGAATTCGAACGGCTGATCGCCGCCGTGCAGTCGGCGCCGCGGATCGCCTTGGCGGCCTCGGCGCGGATCGCGCGCACGCGCTACACGGCCAAGCTGATTGATCGCGAGTCGCTTGCCGGGCAGGCCCGCCTGGAGATCGTGCGCTCCGTGCAAACTCCGGTGTTGTTGCCGCTCGATCCCTGCGGCTTGGCGATCGATGGCGTGCGTTGGGACGATCCGGCGGCGCCGGAGGCGGTGTTCGGCTTGGCCGCCGACGGCAAACCGACGATTTACGTCGATCGGAGCGGAACGCTGTTGCTCGACTGGTCGTTGCGCGGCCGCCGCGACGCCGCGGGCGCCATCTCTTTCGGGCTTGAATTGCCCCAAGCCCCCTTTGGCGAACTGCTGCTCGACCTGCCGGCCGGAATGATCGCCGCCGCGTCTTCGGGAGTGGTCGCCGCTCAGTCGCCCGCCGCCGAGACGAATACTCGCTGGCGAATCGAACTGGGCGGCCAACACCGCGCGTCGCTAAAAATCAGCCCCGGCGGAACCGGCGACCAGCACAGGCGCCTGGCCCTGTTGCAACAAGCAACGCGTTACGACTTTTCGCCAGGCGGGCTCGATATCACCGCGGATCTGACGCTCGACATTCACAGCGGGCCGCTGCATCAGCTCGAATTGGACGTCGATTCGGGATTGCAACTCGTGTCGGCACGCTACGGCGAGGCGGATGTCGCTTGGAGCGAGGGTGGACCTGGCACCGGGCCGGAACGCCGCAAGCTAGTCATCGACTTTCCCGAGCCATTGTCGGGCCCCCGGCAACAGTTGCAGTTGAAAGCGACGTCGCCGCTGGTCACGGACCAGCTTTGGACATTGCCGACGATCCGGCCGCAAGGCGTCTTTTGGCAGGAGGGAAGCGTGCTGCTGTTGACTCCGGCCCCGCTGACCTTGGACCGACTGCTGCCGATTGGCTGCCGAGAATCGAGGACCGGCTCGCTGCCCGCGCCGTTGGCGGGCGAATCGATCGAATTGCAGTCTTTCGCGATCAACGCGGATATCAAAGTGCTGCTTTCGCGGCGGCGGCAACCGCTACGGCTCGGCAGCGGCGCGCAGTTCGAGTTCACGCCCGACAAGATCTCCGCCAAGTGGATCGGAGAATTTCGGGTCGATGAGGGAGAACGCCTGGTTTTGACGGCCGACGTCCTGGCCCCCTGGGTGGTCGATTCGGTGAAGTCCTTGCCCGAAGACGATCTGGCCTTGGGCGATCTTGCCCCGCTCGAAATGGAGGGGCGCGTCCTGACCATGCATCTTGCTCGAGCGCTGTCGCGAGATCACCCAGTCAAGCTGCAGATCACCGCTCACGCGCCCGCCTCGCCGCGCGAGAAAGCGGTCTGGCCCGGCGAGCTGGAAATGCTGAGTTTTCGAGGCGCCTCGGCTACCCAGCGGCTGCTATCGCTCTACGCACCGCCGCCGTGGCGCCTGCGTTTCGAAGGAATCGACGAGCCGTCGCAGCTTGCGCCGGAAGCCATGACGCCGGACGAGCGGCAATGGTTCGCCGAGCTCCCGCGAGGCGCGATCTTCAACCGCACGCGGGCCGCCCTGGGCTGGTCGGCTTTTTTGGACGAGCAACCGCCGCGATACGCCGCTCAACTCAAGGTCGAAGCGACGCTTACGCCTGGCCCGCTCGTTGAGTCCTACCTGATTCGCTGCCGGCCCGAGTCGGCCCCTATCGAGCGCTGCCTGGTGCATTTCACTCAAGCGCGGCCGGAGCCTTTGCGATGGGCGGACGGCCCCGCGCAGCCTCGATTCGCCGCCGAACGGTGGAGCGCCGAACGGCAATCCAAGGCCGGATTCGAAACGGGCGAGACTTGGGAACTCGTGTTCGCCAACTTACAGAGCGGGCCATTCGAGATTCGAGCGACGCGTTCCGCGGAGCTGACGGGCGACGTGCCCGTCGGCCTCGTCTCCTTGCCGGAAGCTGACAGCCAGCAAGGAATCTTGGAAGTCCGCGCCTTGGACGGCGCTGCGGCCCGGTTGACGAATCGACGCCTGAAGCCGCTGCCTTTGGAAACCGTGAGCGAGTCGCAATATCCGACCGTGCGCGGGGCCTTCAGCTACGATCCCGCGGGCGAGCTTGGCCTTCCCGCCCTCGATGCCCTACTTGTCTCGCGTCCCGCTTCGATCGACGAACTGTCGGGCGCCGTGATCTGGGATCTGCGACTTGATTCGCGTTATCAGTCCGATGGGCGGGGACTCCATCTGGCGAGTTGCCGCATCGAAAGCTCGGGCCGCCCTCGCTGTTCGCTGGCGATGCCCGCTGGCTGCCGCGTGCTCGGGGCGTGGGTCGACGCCGCCGCCGTCCCGTGGACCAACGACGACGGCAAGCTGAGCGCGCCGCTTCCGCAGGGAAAAAGATTTCCCACCCTGGAGGTCCAATTCGCCACCGAGGACTCGCAGCTTGCCGCATTCAGCGGTCGCGAGGCGCCGTGGCCGACGGCCGATGCGGCGGTGCTCTCCCGACACTGGTCGCTGTGGGCGCCGCCCGGTTACGACTTGCTCGGCCGCGATCAGGATCGGTCGCGGCAAGAGGAATTGAGCTGGTCGCAGCGGTTGTTCGGAATCCTGGGACGCCCGGTTCGCGAAGGACGCTTCGATGCGACCTTTGGCGAGAACTGGCTGCCGGTCGTCTCGGCCGCCCCCCGCGATGTTGCAGGCGCCGGGCCCGCCGATACCGGGCGCAATCTTGCGCCGTCGTCGCCGTGGACCACCGTGCCGCGGGCAGGCTCTCGCAGCGCCGATTCGTCGGGGTGGCGGGAGTTTCTTCTATGCCCGGCGGATGGAGTTTCTCGCAAGGTTTATCTGGTCGACCGGGCGACGATGTTGGCGGCCGGCTGGGCGGCGATGGCCTTGGTCTTTGCCTGCGGGCGTTGGCTGCTGCGGGGCCGGTTCGCCTGGCTGACGTGCCTTGTCGGCGTCTTGGCGACGACGGCGATGCTCGCGCCCGCCGCCTGTTCGCCGGTCGCTTCGGGGGCTTTGCTGGCGGCGCTGGCCTGTTTGGCGCTGGAAGTTCTGGCCCCGCAAAATCCTCGCAGGGCGAATGGCGCCGCGCCGCGTTCGGCGCCGCCGGCGGAAGCGTTGTCGATTGCCGCGATTGTGGGAACCGTAGCCCTGGGGGCCGCGGCTTCGAGTGCGTCATTGGTTTGCGCTCAAGACGCCGCGCCGAGCGGGAAAGTCGCTCGGCCAGATCGCGTTTATCGCGTCTTGATTCCCAGCGACGCCGATGGAAAGCCCCGCGCCGGCGCCAAGTACCAAATCCCTCAAGTGTTTCGAGCGGAACTGCGCGAGCGGGCGAGGGCCGCGACGGGCGAGCCGCGAGGCTGGCTGCTTCGAGACGCGAATTATCGCGCCCGGTTGGGACGCGGCGACGGCGAGGCGCGCGTCGAAGTCAGCGACTTCAGCGTGCGATACCGCCTACACGTGTTTTCCGCCAACACGCGAGTCCGAATGCCGATTTCGCGGCTTCGCGCCGGATTGTCTCCCGATTCGGCAGTGCTGGACGGCCAACCCGTCGAACTCGAGTGGGAAGACGGCGGCCAGGCATTGCTGTGCGACATTTCCGAGCCGGGGAGCTACCAACTGGAGTTTAAATTGCTGCCAGTGATTACCGCCAGCTTGGAGCACGACAGTCTGGAGCTTTCGCTTCCATCGCTGCCCGCCGCGGCGTTGACGTTGGACCTGCCGGACGATTTGACGGGCGTCGAGATTTCCGGCGCCTTGGGGCCGGTGACATGGTCTGCGGACCGCGCCTCGGCGACGGCCCAATTAGGCCCGACGTCGCGGTTCGCCGTGCGCTGGCCTCAAACGATCGGCGGCGCTCAGCCGAACGTCGAGGTCGAAGAACTGCTATGGCTCAAGGTCCGCCCCGGCTCGGTGGTCGTCGATGCGATGCTGCAATACCAGGTGAGCGGCGGCCAGGTGCGTCAGATCGATTTGGCCGCAGACCCGCGGTTACGACTGATCCCGCCAGGCCCCGATTCGCCAATCGCCCAATATCGCACGTCATTCGACGCGAGCGACATGGCGGACAACCCGCAGACGCTTCAATTGGAATTGAGCCAACCGCTCACGGACCAACTCTCGCTGCCGCTTTCATTGCTGCTTACGGAAACTTCTGGGATCGGCAATCTCCGCTTGCCGTTGCTCAAGGTGCTGGGCGCCCACTCGCGGCGGCGCTGGCTGGCCGTATCAGTCGACTCGGGATTGGAAGTAGCTGTTCAAAACGACGAGAACCTGGAGCGAGTCGATGCGGCCGATTTTAGCAACAAGTGGGGCAAGACCGATTTGCAGCCGCTGCTGGCCTATCGTTTGCCGCCGGGCGAGAGCGCTTGGAATCTGGCGACCCGTCCGAGGCAGCCCCACACCACGGTCAAGCAGGTCTTGGCTCTCAGCTTCCAACGCGGCGGCGCGCTGGTCGACTACGACGCGGAGTTGATGACTACGGCTGGCTATTGCTTTCAACACCGGCTGCTGGTCCCGCCGGCGCTTGAGATCGACTCTATTTCGCTGCAAGCCGACGATGGCGCCGAGCGCCTTCAACGCTGGGCCCGCGACGAGGAAGGCATGGCGAACGTTTTTCTCAGCGCGCGGACCACGGGACCGCAGCGATTGTCGTTGCGCGGGCGGTTGACGACCCCGGACAACAGCGCATTCTCGCTGCCCGCGATCCATATCGAAGGCGGCGAGCCGCTGCCCCAGGAAGACGTGGTTCGCGTTTTTCGGCAGCCTGCCGTGTTGGTTTCGCTGGCGGACTTGAAAGGGCTGGCGGAAATCGCCGAGCCGGCGGGCGACGAGCAGCCGGAAGACTTCGGCCGGCCAGTCGCTTCGTTTGCCGCCGCGGAGCGAGACTTTTCCGCGATGGTCTCGGTGTCGGCGAATGAACCGCTCGTCGACCGAGTGCAAGTCACATCGCTGGAATACGAAGACAAGCAATGGCGCGCCGAAATCGAGCATCGCCTGAACGTCGAACGAGGGGTGGTGGACGTGCTGCGATTCGAAATTCCAAAGCAGTGGACGGGTCCGTTCGAAATCTCGCCCCCGGCGGCGGCGGAAGTCGTCGAGGAGGCCGCGCTCGGGCGAACGCAACTCATCGTGCGGCCACGGACCGCGCTGGGCGCAGGACGCCACCGCTTGACGATTCGCGGCCCGCTCGATTTCGGCGAAAATGCGCAGGTCATGGCCCCCGACATCCGCTCCTTGCAGCCAGGCAATCAAGAGCGGTTCGTCGTGCTGCCGACTCAGGTCGGCGTGGAACATGTCACCTGGGACGCCGCCCAACTCGTTCCGGCGGACTTGCCGGACGGCTTCGCGACGCCCTTCGTCTCGCCCGAGGCCTTCGAAGTCTACCGCGTCGCCGGCGAAAATCCGCACGCGGTGCTGAACCCCCTGGAGCGATCGTCGGACATGGCCAAGGTCCGCTTGGCCGACATCCAATTGACCTGGACCGCCGACGGCGAGTGCCAAGCCGCCGCGAGTTTCGACTTGGAGCCGACCGGCCTGTCTTCATGCCCGCTACGACTGCCGCCGGATTGGCGATTGTTGCGGTTATCGGCGGCTGGCGCGCCTGTGACGCCGACGCAGGTCGAGGGCGGATGGGAGCTGCCTTTGGGGGCCAACCGCCTGCCGCAGCGGATCGAGGTCGTCGCATCCGGCAGGACGTCTGGCTCGGGCGCGCTATGGAGCGACGTGGAACTGCCGGCGCCAACTCTGGGCGATTTGCCCGTCGAGCAAACGTTATGGACGCTGTACGCGCCGGCGGGCTGGAAGAGCGTCGAGACGGGGAAAGGGGCCGTGCCGATCGACGAATTCGCGTATGAGGGCTACCGCCTCAAAAGCATTGCCGCGATCGTCAACAATCTTTCGAGCGATATGGCCGCAACCACGCCGCCGGCCGAACTGCTCGCCTGGCGCCGCGCATGGCTGCGACGCCTCGTGTCGTCGAAACAGACGCTCGATCGCCGCAGGCTCGACGCCGCCGGGGACCACGACGGCTTGGCGCCTTTCGACGCCGGCGCTCTTGAGCAGCAATGGTCCGAGATCTCCCAGAACCTCGACCTCGGTCCGCTGGTCCGGCAGCTATCGGCCCAGAGCCCGATTTCCGATCAGTCCAGCGAACTCTGGAACCAGGTTCATGCTCGCGACGCGACGGTAACTCGCTTTTTGGTTCATCGCGCCGGCCCCGCGCCGCGCGTTCGCATGATTCGCACGGGCGAAGCCGGCTTGCTCGACCGTTTTGGCGCGTGCGGCGTCATCGTCCTGGCCGCCTCGCTGCTGCTCGCCGCCGCCCGGCGCGGCATTCCCGTCGAACTCGTGCGGCGCTGGCCGCACGTAGTGGGCGCCGCGGCGGGAATTGGCTGGTGGCTTTGGCTTTCGCCAAGCATCGTGGGCTGTTTGATCGTGGCGGCCAGCATGGCCGCCGCGCTGCGGCCCCAGTTGCGCTCCGGTCGGGAGCCCGCCTCGGCGATCACCCAACTCGGTTCGCTGAAAAGGTAGGGCGCTCTCTACAGCGCCAAGTGCAAACCCGTTTCTGCAACCCTGAAATCCCGCCGGTTGCAGGTTCGTCTTGGCGCCTATCGGCGCTTTTGTTAGTGTACCGCACCCACGCACGTCCCGGTCGCCGGCGACCCGTGGCGGAAGGTCATGGCCGACAAGGAAGGAGGCCTCGATGAGCTCTCATCAGCGAGAAAATCTGCGAGTGCATATTCGCTGGATGATCCGGCGAGACATGCCCGAAGTCCTCGATATCGAAGGGTCGTGTTTCGAGTTTCCCTGGTCGGAAGACGACTTCATCCGTTGTCTGCGACAGCGCAATTGCATCGGCATGGTGGCCGATTGCAACGACAAAGTCGTGGGCTTCATGATCTATGAATTGCACAAGACCCGGCTGCACGTGCTGAATTTCGCCGTGCATGCCGACCATCGGCGTCATGGCATCGGCGAGCGGATGATCGACAAGCTGGTCGCCAAGCTTTCCAACCAACGCCGCAGCCGGATTCTGCTGGAAGTGCGAGAGACGAACTTGGACGCCCAGTTGTTCTTCCGCGAGCAAGGCTTTCGCGCCGTCTCGGTGTTGCGAGATTTCTACGAAGACACCACCGAAGACGCCTATCTGATGCAATACCGATATCGGCCCGTGGAAGCCGAAACGGTGCTGCCGATCAACCGCATCTCGCGACTGGCCGGCTGACTCAGAGAGGGATGATCGTCGCCTGCACCGCGGGCAGTTCGACGACCGCGATCGAATGCGGCGTCGCCCGAAACAGCGCGCCGGGGTTGAGCACCAAGGTCTTGCCGTGTTGCTGGCGCCGCGCGACGTGCGTGTGACCGTGGCACACCAGATCCCACTTGCCGTCGTCGATCGTCTGTCGCAGGAGGGCGGCGTCGTCCCCGTGGAGAAAGCCGACTTTTCGGCCCGCCAGCTCCAAACGGCCGAAACGGCCGTGGCATGTCTGGCCGGCGGCCAGGATGGCGCGGCGCAATTCCGCCTCGTCATGGTCGACGTTGCCGAATACGAAATGCGTCGGCCACAGCGAGAACAAGCCCACGAGTTCCGCGGAGCCGATGTCCCCGCAGTGGATGACCAATTCGACTTCCAAGCTCTCCAGCATCCGGACGGCTTCCATCGCGCTCGGCATGCGCCCATGAGTATCGCTCACGACGCCGATCTGCATTGCGTTCCCTTTTTCCGATATGTGCCGTTTTTGATGGGCCGCCGGCCCTCTGAGAACGTCCGTTCGTTATAGATGCGGCCGCTCCCTCGCCTTGTTTTACAGGTTATGATGAGATGTGACACGCAACAACCGTCCGTCGCCTAGCTTGGAAATCGCCTGCTGATGTTGTCTGACGCCGAAACTCGGACTTTGGCCGCCGGCCTGTTGGCGCTGTTGGCCCTGTCGTTTGTCGCCTGGGTGCTGGCCGTCTATCGCCGGACGAATTTCACTCCGGCGCAGTTTCCGCTGTATATGCTCAATCTGTACCTGACCAAGGTGCGGTGGCGGGTGCGGATCGAGGGACGCGCCGCCTTGCCGCCCGGCCAAGGCGCCGTGATCGTGTGCAATCATACCAGCCCGATCGACCCGGGGTTCATCGCTTTGGCCTTCGATCGCCCCGTCCACTGGATGGTGGCGAAAGAATACTTCCAACAGCAACCGACGGGCGGCGCGTTGCGGGCTTTGCAGACGATTCCCGTGGGCCGAGCGGGCGTCGACACGGCCGCCACGAAGCTCGCGATGCGCTACGCCCGGCAAGGGGATCTCGTCGGCATGTTTCCCGAGGGGCGGATCAATACGACGCCGGCGTTCATGCTGCCCGGGCGCCCCGGAGCGGCGATGGTCGCGCTCAAAGCCCAAACGCCCGTCGTGCCTTGCTATATCGAAGGTTCGCCGTATGACGGCACGACGTTGGGGTTCCTGTTCATGCGGGCCCGGACGCGGCTCAAAATCGGCCGGCCCATCGATATCTCGGAGTTTTACGGCCGCGAAGGCGACCGCGAAGTGCTCGAAACGCTTACCAAGCGCTTCATGGCGGAAATCGCCCAACTCGCGGGGGTTGCCGATTACGCGCCCGAAGTCGCCGGCAAGCGCTGGAAGCATGGCCTGCAAGAGGTCTAGCCGTTCAATCTCCCCGTTCCGGCAAGCCGCCCGTGCCAATAGGTTTGCCGCTGGGAGAGCGACTCCAGCAGCGATTCCCGATCGGCGCCATCGGCGAAGGCCGTTAAAACGGGCTGGTTCGCCGCAAACCTCGCGCCGGCCGCAGGCAGGTCGCCGACAGCCGGCCATCCCGAAGCCTGCGGACAACCCAGCATTTCATCGGCGACCTCGGGCGATACTAGCAGATCGCGCGCGGCGTAGAGAATCGCCTTGCCGAACCAGCGGCCGGCCGCCGCCATCGAGGCTGCCTGTGGCAGGACGCCTTGGCGGCAAGCTGCAACGTGCCATGCGATCGCAGCCAAGCCGCTCGCCCGTTCCAAGACTTCGATCGAGGCTGTGTATCGCGGGTTGACCTCGACGGGCCAAATGGTTTCCTCGGCGACGATGCAATCGACTCCGAACAGCCCGGTCAGCATGAATTCGCGGGCCAAAACGTCGCCGATTCGCTCGAACTGCCGCTGCCGATCCAGGGTCAAGGGCAGCGGGCCTAATGAGCCGGCATAGCGAAACGCGCCTTCCGAGGGTCTTTCGACAGCAAGCAATTGCTCGGTCACGCCCAACAGCCGCGCCTGGCCGTTGGCCGCGACATAAACGGCCGACTGCGAATCGCCGCGGATTCGCAATTGGAAATACGAGTCCGAACCGCCACCGCGGTCCGCTTCCTCAATTCCCCAAATCCTAACCTGGCTTCCGCCGCTCGATCGGCGGCCTTTGATGAGCCAGGAACCGTCTCTCGGCAAGCCGGCGGGCCCCGCTCGGCACTCAGCAAAGGCCAGTCCTCCGCCGCCGAGCGCTTCGGCGACCCGATACGGATTGCGAACCTGCCTCAATTCGGCCGCCCCGACGCCCAAAAGGGGCCGAGCGCGAGCGATTCGCTCGACCAAATCAGGGTAGTTCTCGAGTCCGCCGGTATAAAGCCATGCTCCGGGCGGGGCCGCATCGGCGACTTGCTCTAATTCGGCCGGGTAATCCTCGATCGCCGTAACCAGGCACCAAGCCCGCAGGTCGACGTCCGCGAACGAATCGCCGCACACGGCCCGGAAACCGGCACGCCGCGCCGAGTGGGCCGCGGCCCGCGCGCTGGCGCCCAGAATGACTAAGGTCTCCGACCTCATTCGAGGATCATTCGAACTGCTGGCACCAATAAATTTGCCCGTTGTTCGCCACATAAGCGGCCACGCCGATGCGGCCGTGGCGACGGCTCAAGATGTTCGCCCGATGGCCGGACGAGCGCATCCAACTTCCCACGACTTCCCGGGCCGACTGCTGGCCCAACGCAATGTTCTCGGCCACCGCCGTGTGCGTGTGCTGTAGAGTGCGCCGCGTCGTCATCCAGATGGCATGTTTGCGGGCGGATTTCAACAGTGTCTCATCGGCTTTCAGGGGCGCCAAGCCATGACGGGCGCGCTCGGCGTTCGTATAGCGGATGATTTCTTGCTCCACCGGATACATCGCCGGGGACTTGGGCTTCTCGGTATTGGGCATTTCGCCAGGAAATGCCAGGGCAAACACTGCCAGGAACGCTTCGATAAGCATCGTTGATTCCTCCTTGGAGCTAGGGCCGTTACGCCGGATAGCGCGCCGCGAGCGCGGCGGGTTGAGCCATTCACTGGCTCGCGGATTCCCTCTTGCGAAAGTCGCTGCAAGAGGGTGGCGTTAGTCTGGGTTGACTAACTAAACTTTTAGGGCAAGGTTGCCAGCTTACCCGCCGTGAATTCCGATTCAAGGGGACCGACCAGGAAACATGGCGAAAATATCATGTATACGACCCCCCGACAGTAGAGTAGGTGGATTTACCGAAAAAACGCGGAGTTACGGACCTCCTCCTAGGTGTGCGTGCCAGGCGAGGGCGCCCGCCCTGCCTGCGAACTCGCTACTGCATCCGGATTGCTGTACCGTCTTCAGGACAGGCGATCATGGGCTTCGCTGCCCCGGCGATCCCCGATAGAATCCGCCCTTGCCATGACCGCCTTGAACTCCGCAAACCGTCGTCCTGCATTCAGGCGGCCCCCGCTTCGCGCGGCCGTCGAGCGGGGCGTTTGCCTTGCGATTGCCATTTTGTTGCTGGCGACCTGGCACGTTGAACGGTTCCAGGTTCCCAGCGGATCGATGGCCGAAACGTTGCTCGGCGCACATCGCTGCTTGGCGTGCGACGATTGCGGGCATGAATTCCGTTGCGGGGCCGACGAGCCCGTGATGCCGGGCAAGCGCGCCGTTTGCCCGAACTGCGGCCGCGTCGGGCAAGAATTGGCGTCGGTCGACGTGATCGAAGGCGACCGGTTGTTGGTCCACCGACAGGCGTTCGCTTTTCGCTCGCCGCGGCGTTGGGAAATGGCGGCGTTTCGCAACCCCGCCGCCGCGGGCCAGATCGTCGTCAAGCGCGTGGCCGGGCTGCCTCGTGAAACGGTCGAAATTCGCCACGGCGACGTGTATGTCAACGACGCCATCCAGCGGAAGGGCCTCGCCGAGTTGGGCGGCATGGCGATTCTCGTCCACGACGCGAACTCGCAGCCCCGGCATGTCCCGCCGCGGTGGCAAGCAGAACCCGCCGTCACTCGCTGGCAGTCGCACGATGGCCGCTATTGGCGCCCCCCCGCGGAGACGAATGCTGCGGCTGCCCGTGGCGGCGATGAGATCGACTGGCTCTCCTACGTTCACTGGCGGCGCCGGCCGGGCGCTTCCTATGAGATCGAGGAAGCTCCGATTACCGACCAGTGCGGCTACAACCAGACGCGCGCGGTCATCGAGGGCTATCCGGTCCGCGACCTGTTGCTTTCCTGCCGATTGAGAACGTCGGGCAGGGGCCGCGCGGCATTTTTTGCGACCGATGGACAAAGCCAGTTTTTGTTGCAGTGGGAACCCGCCGCTCGGCGCGCCGAATTGAGGCAGGAAGGCGCGTTGGTCGCCTCGGCCGGCGATTTGTCGTCGCCGGGGGCCGACGAAATCGCATTGGAATTGGTCTTGGTCGACCAACAATTCGTGCTAGCACTTGACGGCGTCGTGAAGCTATCGCACCGATACCGCCCCTCCGCGGCGCCGTTCCACCCCACCGCGCGGCCCTTGGCGATCGGCTCGCAAGGCTTGGGGCTTGAGCTGCGGGATATCAAGGTGTTCCGCGATGTCTACTACACCCCGCCAAGGAAAAACTTGCCGGGCGCAGCGAATCTCGTCGGTGGGGGGCGCCAATATCAACTTGGCGCCGACGAATACTTCGTGCTGGGCGACAATAGTCCGCTATCGAGCGACAGCCGGGAGCATTTCGACGCGCCGGGCATCCCGCGAGACTTGCTCCTCGGCAAGCCGTTCTTGGTCTATTTTCCTAGTCGTTCGTGGGGCGGCGCTGGCGGTTTTCAAGTTCCTGATCCCGCGAGAATCCGGTATATTCACTGAAATGGCCAAGAAAAACGAAGTCCGTCCGCGAAACAAGGGCGCCGCCGACGGCAAGGCGGCCGCCAACTCGGCCCAATCGTCCCCGCACGAGGTCAAAGACGGCTTGCGCGAGACCGTCGAATCGATCGTGATCGCCTTCGTGCTGGCGTTTTTGTTTCGCACCTTCGAGGCCGAGGCGTTCGTCATTCCGACCGGTTCGATGGCGCCGACGTTGATGGGCCAGCACAAGGATCTGGTCTGCAACAAGTGCCAGTTTCCCTACCGCGTCGGCGCCAGCCAGGAGGTCGCGCCGGACAACGTGACGAACAAGAGGGAGCGAGAGCAGTTCTTCGCCAATAACCGCTTGATGGAATGCACCTGCCCGAATTGCCGTTATGAAATGCGGTTCGGCAGGGACGAACCGGACGGAGTCGATCCGCCCCCTTCCTACAAGGGAGACCGGATTCTCGTCGGCAAGCTGGCTTATGAAGTGAGCGACCCGCGGCGCTGGGACGTGGCCGTCTTCAAGTATCCGGAGCAAGCCAAAGTCAACTTCATCAAACGGTTGGTCGGCCTGCCCAACGAAACCGTGGTCATCCATCACGGCGACCTGTTGACGACTTCCAAGAAGCTGTCCAATGGCCCGATCAACGCCCAGACGATCGCGAACATGAAGCAACAGGCAGCGCTTGCGATCGCGCGCAAGAGTCCCTCCAAGGTCCAGGCGATGCTGCAAAACGTCTACGACAACAGCTACCCATTGCCCGAGCCTTGGTTCTCGAAGTTTCCGGCGCGCTGGACGGTAGCGCCGCAATCTCGCGGCGCTGGTTGGGAGGCGCTCGATGACGGCCGGCGATTCCGGACCGCCGGCGAAAGCTCCGAAGATTCGTGGATCGCGTACCGGCACATGACGCCTTCGTCGAAAGACTGGCGGATGGCGACGGAAACGCCGAACGCGGCAAAGCCGATCGAGATCGAGCCGGAGTTGATTACCGATTTTTACGCCTACAATACGGGCCGCCAGAGCGAATTCAATCGCGGGAATTGGGTCGGCGACTTGTCGCTCGATTGCCGAGTGAAGGCCGACGGAAGCGAGGGCGAAGCGCTGCTGGCGCTCGTCGAAGGGGGCTGCGTTTTCGAGTGCCGCATCGAGTTGGCCAGCGGTCAGACGACGTTTTCGATTTCGCAAGATCCGTCGTTCAAGGCGACCGTATCGACTGCGGTCCGGGGGCCTGGCTCGCACCAAGTCGAGTTCGCCAATATCGACGACCAACTCTTCTTGTGGGTCGATGGAGCGGCGATCGAGTTCGACGGCCGATACGGCCCGCTCGCCAATCTCGTGCCCAACGACGACGATTTGCTGCCGGCCCGGGTCGGCTCGCGCGGCGCGGCGGTGGAATTCGACCGGCTGCGCTTGCGTCGCGACGTGTATTACATCTCCGACCGGCATCGCGGCTTCGACGTGGCCCAAGCGGAGCCGGGCAGCGACGAATACCAATGGGTCGACGGCACGGCCTTTTGGCTCGGCCCCGACGAATTCATGATGCTGGGCGACAACAGCCCGCAAAGCAAAGACAGCCGCTTTTGGGGCGGTCGCGACGAACTAGGACGGAACGAATACTACGTCAAGCGCGAATTGCTGATCGGCAAAGCGCTCTACATCTATTGGCCCCACGCGCTGGACCACATTCCATACACCGACG
>DATNEC010000100.1:0-6372 GCA_035606815.1 Pirellulales bacterium | reverse complement strand
CGAGCTGCAGGGCAACGAATTGGTTGTATGGCACATCGCGGTTGAGCGCATCGATGACCCAATCACGGTAGCGCCAGGCGAAGGGGTACGGCGGGTTGGTGGCTTCGGAGGTCGGGTTGTCGTCGCCGTAACGGGCCACGTCGAGCCAATGCCGCGCCCAGCGCTCGCCGTAATGGGGCGAATCGAGCAGGCGTTCGATCAAGCGTTCGTAGGCGTCGGGCCGCTCGTCGGCGACAAAGGCTTCCACTTCTTCCGCAGTCGGCGGCAGGCCGACCAGGTCGAGCGCGGCTCGGCGAAGGAACGTCCGGCGGTCGGCTTCGTCCGCCGGTTGCAGCCCTTCCTCTTCCAACCGGGCCAATATGAACGCATCGAGAGGCTTGCGCGGCCAATCGGTCTGCCGGACCGCGGGCGGCGCCGGATCGCGAATCGGCTGAAACGACCAGAACGCTCGATCGGCGTCGGTGATTGCGCCATCCGTGCGGATCGCTCCGCCGCCCGTCGGTTCGGCGGGCCACGGCGCGCCGAGCGCCAACCACTGTTTGAGGGCGGCGATCTCTTCCGCGGCCAGCTTGCCGTTGGGGGGCATTTGCACGTCCCCCGCATACCCGACCGCTTCGATCAGCAGGCCCTCATCGGGCTTGCCCAGCACCACCGCCGCGCCGCTATCGCCGCCGGCCAGCAGGGCGTCGCGGGTTTCAAGACTCAAGCCGCCTTTGTTCTTCCCGCGGCCGTGGCAGGAGAAGCAGTGTTGCGAAAGCAACGGCCGGATTTTGCGTTCAAAGAATTCGGCGCCCGCCTCGTCGGCGTGCGGCGGGTCGCCGGCCTGTTCCAACGCCCGCGCAGGCGCCGCCGCACAACAAACGATCCAAGCGGCGAGCCACCAGCGAAGCAAGGGCATGGGCGAGTCGTTCTGTGATCAGGCGGGATACTGGCTCAATCGCGGTATTGCCCCAGAGCCAACGCCATCATATTAGTCAATTTCGATGGATCGTACAAACTGCCATTTCGTTTGCAGCTTCGCCGCCCTCGGATAAACTGTCAAATTGGCCTGCCCCTGCCGACCACTCCTCCTGCCTTGCGTGAGTCGACTCATGGTGATTCGCCTTTTGGGCGCTCGTTTGATCCTTGGCGCCGTGGTCGCCGCCCTGCCTGCGGCGGCCCTCGCGGCGGATTTTCAGCGCGACGTGCAGCCGGTGTTCGCCGAACATTGCGCGCAGTGCCACGGCGTCGATGCGGCCGAGCGCAAGAGCGGCCTGCGGCTCGATGCGCGCGACAGCGCACTCAAGGGGGGCGACTCCGGAATGGCAGCCATCGTGCCCGGCCAACCGGAGCAGAGCGAACTGGTCCGCCGCATCACGTCGACCGACCCCGACGTGGTGATGCCGCCCCCCGATCACAACAAGCCGCTCTCGGCCGGCGAGATCGAAAAGCTGCGAGAATGGATCAAAGAGGGCGCCAAGTACGAATCGCACTGGGCGTTCGCCGCCCCGGCGAAAGCCAGCTTGCCCGACGCGGGACAAGCGCACCCGATCGATGCCTTCGTGGCGTCGCGATTGAAAACGCGGGGCTTGTCGTTGTCGCCGGCGGCGGCGCCCGCGGAACTCTGTCGCCGGCTGTATCTCGACCTGATCGGCCTGCCGCCGTCGCCCGAGGAGCTGGCGGCCTTCGAGCGCGATGGCTTCGAGGCCGTCGTCGAGCGCCTGCTCGGCAGCGAACGGTTCGGAGAAAAGTGGGCCAGGCACTGGCTCGACGCGGCAAGGTATTCCGATTCCAACGGCTACGAAAAGGACATGCCGCGCGAACAGTGGAAATGGCGCGACTGGGTGGTCGACGCGCTGAATCGCGATCTGCCCTACGATCAATTCCTCATCGAGCAACTTGCCGGAGACCTGCTGCCTGGGGCGACGCAAGAGCAAATCATCGCCACGGGCTTTCTGCGCAACAGCATGATCAACGAAGAAGGCGCGATCGTCCCCGAGCAATTCCGCATGGTGGAAATGTTCGATCGCATGGATTGCCTGGGCAAAGCCGTGCTGGGGCTGACCACGCAATGCGCCCAGTGTCATTCGCACAAGTTCGATCCGCTGACGCACGACGAGTATTACGGACTGTTCGCGTTCTTGAATACCTCTTACGAAGCGCAATCGTGGGTCTACACTACCGACCAACAGCGGCAGATCGCGGAGATTCGCGGAGCGATCGCTCAGGCGGAAGAGCGGCTGCGGGCCGCGCGGCCGCAGTGGAAAGAGGAATTGGCGGTCTGGGAGCAAGCGCTCGTCGAAAAGCAGCCGACGTGGGAACCGCTGATCGCCACGGAGCTAGGCACGATCAGCGGGCTGAACCATCCGACGCAAGCGGCCGACCGATCGCTGTTGATGATCGGCCACCCCAGCAGCGACGTGTTCATGATCTCGTCGCCCGCGCTGGACGGCGCGACTGGCTTGCGCCTCGAAGCACTCAACCACCGCGGCCTGCCGCACAACGGGCCGGGCCGCAGCCGGCTCGGCACGTGGGCGATGCAGGAGTTGGAGGCCTTCGTCAAAAAACCGGACGGCAAGGATTGGGAAAAACTGAAGCTCGTCAATGCCACCGCTGACTTTTCGGAACCCGAGCAGAAGCAGGCCGACGGCAAGAAAATCAGCGGCCCGGTGACGTACCTGATCGACGGCAAAGACGACACGACTTGGACCGCCGACCGGGGCGTCGGCCGGCGCAACCAACCTTCGGCGGCCGTGGTGCAGTTCGAGCAGCCGCTCAAGCTCCCGGCCGGAACGCAACTCAAGTTGGCTTGGCGGCAGGGCGACATGCTCGGCTGCTGCCGCTTCAGTATCACGCGCCAGCCGGCTCCCGCGGCGCCGCCGATCAGCCATGCCGCGGCGCTGGCGCTGGCGACTCCCGCCGCGTCACGGACTGCGGAGCAGAACGACGCCCTATTCGCCGCCTGGCGCGGCAGCGTCGCCGAAGCGAAACCGATCAACGACGAAATCGACGCACTCTGGAACAAGTTCCCGCAGGCCGCCACCTCGATTCTCCATCTGGCCGAGCAGGAGCCGGCCAACCGTCGCCAGACGCACCTGCTGGACCGCGGCGATTGGGAGCGCCCGACGCGCGTCGTCGAGCCGCATACGCCCGCCGCGTTGCATCCGTTCCCGCAGGACTTGCCGCGCAATCGGCTTGGCTTTGCGAAGTGGCTCGCCGATCGCCAGTCGCCTTTGACCGCGCGCGTGGCCGTGAATCGCGCCTGGCAGGCGATGTTCGGCGCCGGGCTAGTCGAGACGGCCGAGGATTTCGGCACGCGTGCGCCGGTCCCCGAGTATCGCGAACTGCTCGACTGGCTGGCGGTCGATTTCATGGAGCACGGCTGGAGCCAAAAGCAATTGATCCGCTCGATCGTCACGAGCGCCGTCTACCGCCAATCGTCGCGCGCTTCGGCGGAACTGCTCGCTCACGATCCGCGCAACGCGTGGCTGGCCCGGGGGCCTCGTTTCCGCGCCGATGCCGAGGTCGTGCGAGATATCGCGCTATGCGTCTCGGGATTGATGACGCACAAGCTGGGCGGTCCCAGCCTGTTTCCGCCAGTGCCTCAAAATCTGCTGGACTACAATTTCACTTACCCCGGCTATTGGAAGCCGGCCGAAGGGTCCGAGCGATACCGCCGCGCGCTTTACGTTTTTCGCAAGCGCTCGATGCCCGATCCGGTGATGTCGAACTTCGACGCGCCGAACAGCGATTTGGCCTGCGCGCGGCGCGTGCGGTCGAACACGCCGCTCGCCGCGCTCACGGCCTTGAACGAACCGATCTTCGTCGAGGCCGCGCGGGCCTTGGCGCTGCGAGTGCTGCGCGAAGGCGGCGGCGACGACCGCGGCCGGGCCGATCATGCGTTCTTCTTGTGTACGTCGCGGCGCCCGTCGGCGGCCGAGCGCGACGCGGTGTTGAGCCTGCTCGAATCGCGTCGCCAGCGGATCGCCGACGGCTGGCTGAACCCCCGAGACATTGCGACCGGCGATCCCGGCCGCCTGCCCGAGTTGCCGCAAGGCGCGACTCCCCAAGACGCGGCGGCCTGGACGTTGGCCGCCCGAGTGCTGCTGAATCTCGACGAAACCATCTCCAAAAAATGAGCCGCGAAGCATGAATCCTTGGCAACAACTGAAACAAGAGCGGGCGCGCGTTCTCAGCCGCCGTTGGTTTCTGCGCGATTGCGGCGTCGGTCTGGCCGGCATTGCGGCGCATTCGCTGCTAGCTTCCGAACGGCGGGCTACGGCTGCGGTCGAGAATCCGCTCGCCCCGCGGCAACCGCACTTCGCGGCGAAAGCCAAGCGCGTGATCTACATCTTCCAGGCCGGCGCCCCAAGCCATTTGGAATTGTTCGACCACAAGCCGGAGCTCAGCAAGCACGACGGCCAGCTTCCGCCCGCCGAATTGCTGAAAGGTTATCGAGCGGCCTTCATCAATCCGAACTCCGCGCTGCTCGGCCCGAAGTTCAAGTTCGCGCGCCACGGGCAATGCGGGATGGAGCTTAGCGAAGTGCTGCCGCACACGGCGCAGATCGCCGACGATTTGTGCCTGGTTCGCACGATGCAAACCGAAGCCGTCAATCACGCCCCCGCGCAGATCATGATGAATTCCGGCTCGCAGCAGTTCGGCCGGCCCAGCTTCGGCTCGTGGACGTTGTACGGATTGGGCAGCGAATCGGCCGACCTGCCCGGCTTTGTCGTGTTGACCAGCGCCAAAGGCACCAGCGGCGGCGCGAGCAACTACGGCTGCGGCTTTTTGCCGACGCCCTACGGCGGCACGCCGTTTCGCAGCGCCGGCGATCCGGTGCTCTATCTGTCGAATCCGGCCGGCGTCGATCTCGAAACGCAGCGCGCCTCGCTCGACGCCTTGAAGCAGTTGAACGAGCAATCTCTGGCGTCGGAATTCGATCCGGAAACCGCTGCCCGCATCCAAAGCTACGAGATGGCGTACCGTCTGCAAACCAGCGCGCCGGAGCTGATGGACCTGGGCCAAGAAACCCAGGACACGCTCGACGCCTACGGCATCAAATCGCCCAAGGATGCCAGCTTCGCCCGCAACTGCCTGCTGGCCCGGCGGCTCGTTGAACGCGGCGTCCGCTTCGTTCAATTGTTCCACGAGGCTTGGGACCAGCACGGCAACCTGACGGCGGGCGTCAAGCAAAACGCGCTCGACACCGATCGGGCCAGCGCCGCGCTGGTGGCCGATCTCAAGCGGCGCGGCCTGTTGAACGACACGCTCGTCATCTGGGGCGGGGAGTTCGGGCGGACCCCGATGGTGCAAGGCGGCAACGACGGCCGCGACCACCACAACCGCTGCTTCAGCCTCTGGCTGGCCGGCGGCGGATTCAAGGCGGGGCACACGCACGGCCAAACCGATGATCTCGGCTTCAACGTCGCCGCCGACGCGGTCCACGTCCACGATCTGCACGCCACGCTGCTGCATCTGCTGGGCTTCGACCACACTCGGCTGACGTTCCGTTTCCAGGGCCGCGACTACCGCTTGACCGACGTGCATGGGCGCGTCGTGAAAGAGCTTCTGGCCTAGGACGGACCTCCAGGTCCGTCACCTTCAATGTGGCCCGGCCGCACACAGTAGCTCCGACGCTCCGCGGCGGAGATTGCCCACTGCGACGGACCTGGAGGTCCATCCTACGGCCCGGACCGCCTTCACGCTCCGGCAAGCGCCGGCGCCAAGTGGCCGTCTTCGTCGAAGTTTTCATCCGGCGAGTGGCCATCTTCGCATTCCGATTCTTCAAGGTGGCCCGGCCGGTTGTAGGATGGACCTCCAGGTCCGTCACTCACATGGCGATGCTCGCCGGGAAGAATCTGGAGGTCCGTCCTTCGGTAGCTCCGACGCTCCGCGGCGGAGACGGCGCGGTCGGCGCACGCGGCGCCGCGTGCCCGTCGCGGAGCGCCGGGCCTACAGGTGTGATGGCCCTCCGGTCCGCCTTCCGGCAATTGCCAGATCCAGCCGCCGGCAAAGCCGCGCTTGCGAGGAACCAGCCCCAGACTCTTCGCGGCGCGGCGCAGCGTGCGCGCCGAAATGCCGCACGACGCCGCCTGGGCGAACAGCTCGCTCGACGCGAGCGGCCCCTCGCCCAAGGCCGACAGCAGCCACTCGATCGCTGCCGTTCGCTCCTGCCGCTGCGAGACCCAGGCCGCCGCCGGCGACAGCGCCTCGGCCGGCGCAATGTCGACTTCGCCGGCCGTCCAGACGATGCGATTGCCGGCGATCTCGAACGCCTCGCCCGGCCGCTTGGCGGCCAGATTGTTTTTGACGTTGACCAGCAGCCGCCGGCCGGGGCGGTCTTGGTCCTCGGCCGCCAGCCAAACGACCGGGGCGATCGACGACACGCGG
>DATNEC010000095.1:0-8363 GCA_035606815.1 Pirellulales bacterium | reverse complement strand
GGCCTTGGCGTCGGCATAGCCCGCCGCCAGGTATCCGTCCAGCGTTTTTTCGCCCAGCACCTTTTCGAGCGCCGCACGGGGAGCATCGGCGCGGGTCGCGACAACCACGTCGATATCGGCGGCAAGCGCCGCCTTGATTTCGGCCTCGTCAAACGCGGCGGCGCCGCGCACTTCGAGTTGGTCGAGATCGCCCGCTCCTTTGACCAGCGGCACGTCGTCGTCCGCAAAGACGCCGCACGCGAAAAGAGTCGCCACAAGACCCGCCAACGCGCCGCGAAGAGTCGCCATGATCGGCCTCCTGCCTGAAGAATAAGGCGTTCGCGGGGCGATACGTTGCTCGGCGCCGCCCTCGAATGGATCGAAACGCCTCTCGGAAGGGGTGAACTTAACCCATTGCCTCACTGCGGGGCAATGTCAGTTCAGCGCTAAGCGACTGCGACGATCAGATACAGGATGATCCAGCTAATGAATGCGCCGACTGCCGCCGCTGCGGCTTTCCGATCGACGACGCCTTGCGCCGCGCCCAGGCCAAACGAAGACCCTAAGCCGTGCCACAAGCGAATGCCGACTGCCCCCGCGATGACGCCGAAAGCGATCAGTTGCCAGCGTGCGGCGCCGGGGCCCAGCAATTCGTGGGCGTCGTCGGCGTCGCTCGTGGCGCCGAGGAACGAGCCGGCGGCCAGGTAAGCGCCGTTGGCCAGGCAGCAAAACCCCGCGAAAAAGGCCGCGAGAAAAGCCTGCCGCCGCGCCCAATGCCGCGTGGCAAGCCACAGCACGAGCGGAAGCAGCGAACCCCAAACCGCTCCGCCCCAGGCGACGAACTGCGGATGCGGGTTGGGCGAGACGTGCGTTTGCGAAAAACCGACGAGCGGCAGATCGACGCCCGTCACGGCGCCGCCGCTGAGCCAGGCATGCAGCACGTGGCCGAATTCATGGAGGGCCATCATGCCGAGCCAGGAACCGCAGAGCGTCGACAAGATCAATGTGCCCTGAGGAACCCGACGCATGATAGCATTCCCATCGTGGCTTCTCGGCGGAATCCGTGGACGGCTTTCGTCGTTCAGCGCCGCGACGACTCACCGCTTTCTACCGAAGATTGCCAATTCACACCCAAGATGACTGCGGCTTGGCGTGGTCTGGAACGAGGTTGGTAGGTGATGCTTCAGCATATCACGGCGCAGCCGCAACCAAGAAAATCTTGCCGCCGCGGCAAAACTCGCCGCGTTGGTAGCATAACCTTTCCAGAATTCAAGTTATGCTGAAGCATAACCTACGGCCACTGCGGGCCGCGGCGCCTTGCGTCAAACCCAGATGTCCGACGTGCAGTCGCCGCCGGGAAAGCGCATCTCGTGCGCCCGGGCCGGGCCGCCAGGCTCCTTGCCGAAATCGACGAAAAAGTCGCCGTTGATCTTCATGCCTCCCCGGTCGGTATCGCAATCGATCTGCAGCAAGTAAGAGCCGCTTTTGGCGATTTGCGGATAGAACTGGTTGTCCCAAGAGCTATAGAGCGAGTTGGTCACGTAAAGCCGCTTGCCGTCGAGGCTGAGTTGCAGCATCTGCGGCCCGCCGGTCGTTTCGCGTCCTTTCAATTGCGAGGGTTTGCCGATCACGCCGCCCAGCCAAAGCTGCCCGGTCAATTTCGGCTTGGCCGGATCGCTGACGTCGTACTGCCGCAAATCGCCGTGCAGCCAGTTGGAAAAGTACAAAAAGCGGTCGTCCAGCGACAGCACCAGATCGGTAATCAGCCCCGGCACGGCGAACGGCCAGCCTTTCGTCTCGACCGGTTCGACCTGGATGATCTTGCCGGAGAGCCACTTGCCGGCCGATTTGTGGTAGTGCCACATGCTGCTCGATAGGGCCGCGCCGACGAAACCGTGCGAGCTGGCCGGGTCGTGATGGAAGCGGACTTCGAGCGGGATCAGGCCCTCGGCGCCAAGGTCGATCGACTGCACGAGCTTGCGCTTCGACCAGTCCCAAAAATGCAGTTGGCTGCCGTACTTGCCGGCCTTGACGTCGTCGAGCTGGAAGCCCCCGCGAAAGGTGTTCGGCGCGGCCCACTCGCTGCTGATCATCACGTCGTGCCGCGGCTGATACCAGAAGTCGTAGTTGTACTTCACGCCCGAGTTCTTCGGTTCCCAGCGGCCGGCGACGTTGAAATCGTCGTCCAACAGCAAAAAGCCGCCGGGCGCATCGCCCTTGGCGTCGCCCAGCATCGAGATCATGATCTCGCCCGATGGCAGGCAATGCACCGTGTGCGGGGCGCTCAGGTTCGTCTCGGCGGCGATTGCGTCCGGCTCGATCGTCTTGTGCAGCTTCGGCGCGGCGGCCTCGGCGGCGTCGAGAATGTGAATCCGGCCAGAGAGCAGACCCGGCAGCACGATGAATCGGCGCCGTTTGTCCGGATCGGAGTGGCAACTGCTGCACGCATTCCAGCCGAAGTGGTGCAGTTCGTCGCCGACGTTGGGCATGACCGTGCGATGCACGACTTTCGAGTACCGCGGCGAGTCGGGATCGACGTCCACGGTCGCCAGATAGTCGGGCTTTTTCACGCCCGTGCCGACGTATAAGGCCGTGGCGTAGAGCAGCTTCTCGCGGGGCGAGCGCATCGCTTCGTCGGGCGAGGCGTAGGTGGGGCCGCAGCAGGCCCGCTCGGACGAGGCCCGGCCGTTCGACGGATCGGCCGCGCCGCCCAAGGATGGCGCCATCGCGGGCGTTATCGCCGCGGCCGTGGCTGCCAGAAAGTCGCGTCGCCGCATGAGATCGGGACTCCTGTTTTTTCGGTTGCTCGATTGCAAGATAAGCAGAAAGTCGTTTCTCCAAACAAAAGCAAAGCCTATCGCGCCGCGGATGTCAACCGGATCGCGATCGACGAACTTTGGGGGCATAGGCAGAAGTAGCTCCGACGCTCCGCGCGGCTTGACTTGTCGCGCAAGCCGGCCGCGCGGTAACGTCGAGCGATTGCGCATCGCGGGGCTGGAACGGGCGAAAATCATGATTTATACGCCTCGTCCGAGATATAAATCGTCAAATGCGACGAACCGTGCTCCCGTCCGGCAATCACGGTATCTTGCGGTGAACGCCGCGGCGGCGGTTTTTATAATTCACGCCCCAAAATGGTCTGCTATTGGGCGCCGATATGCCCCGAGACGCCCCCTTTTTTACGTGTGGCGGCGCGCCGCCTCGCCGCGAACGCCTGGAATCCTCGGCAAATGCCGCGATGGATCGGCCGCCGAAATGACAAAACGTGCGGCGATATAAATAAATCCGCAGAAATATAAATCACGCGAGGGCCGTTTGAGGCATGTGGAGCGGGCGCCGCGCGCCGTGACGGGCCAGAGGTTCCGTCCTGCGGCAGCAGCCAAATGGGAGCGGCGCCGCCGGCGATTCGTTATCCTAGCGGGCTGTCGCCTATCGCCTGCTTTATCCTTTCACCTTCATCCTTCATCCTTCACGCCTCCCGCTATGACCCCCGATCCCTGGTACACGCTGGCGTTCTTGATCGCCGACTGGCTGATTCGCATCGGGCTCTCGGTGCGCGTGATCTTGCGGCGGCTGCCGGTCGGCGTGTCGCTGGCTTGGCTGACCGTCATTTTGGTTTTCCCTTACGCCGGCGCTCTGATGTACCTGATGTTCGGCGAGCTGCGGCTGGGCCGCAAGCGCGAGCGGCGCGCGGCGGCGATCCGGCTAGCGAGGCTGCCGCAGCACGAAAGCCTCGGCCCCAAGGCGGTGATCGACTGGCGCCAATGTGGCGCGGGATGCGAGCCGATGTCTCGGATCGCCGCGGCCCTGCTCGGCAATCCGCCGCTGGCCGGCAACACGCTGAAACTTTTGGAAAACGCCGAGGCGACCTTTCGCGCGCTGATCGACGACATCGAGGCGGCCGAGCGCAGCGTCTATCTTGAATTTTATATCTGGGAGAACGGCGGCCTGGCCGACGAGTTGGCCGACGCCTTGGCGCGCGCCGCCGGGCGCGGCGTCGAATGCCGGGTGCTGCTCGACGCCGTCGGCAGCCGCCCCTTCTTGCGCAGCCGCAAGCCGCGGGAGCTGCGCGAGCGCGGCATCGAGATCCGCGCGGCGCTCAAGGCCGGCATCATCCGCATGCTGTTCGTCCGCTTCGACCTGCGGTTGCACCGCAAGATCGCCGTGATCGACGGCCGGATCGGCTATACGGGCAGCATGAACCTGGTCGATCCGCGGTACTTCAAGCAAACCGCCGGCGTCGGCGAGTGGGTCGACGCCATGGCCCGCGTCACCGGTCCGACCGTCGAAGCGCTGGGCCTGGTGATTGAAGAGGACTGGGAGTTGGAAACCGGCGAAAAGCTCGTTCGGAAAACCGCCGAAACCGCGGAGCGGGCCGATGCGCCGCGGGGTTCGTCCGTCGTGCAGGTGCTCGCGTCGGGGCCGGCGGTGAAGGGACAAGCAATCCAAGACGTGTTGTTGTCGGCGATCTACGCGGCGCGCCGCGAACTCGTGCTGACCACGCCGTACTTCGTGCCCGACGAACTGCTGCTGACGGCCTTGGCCTCGGCGGCATGGCGCGGCGTCGACGTCACGTTGATCGTCCCGGCGCGCGTCGACTCGAAGTTGGTGCGGCTGGCCTCATCCGCCCAGCGCGGCGATCTGGCCCAGGCGGGAGTCAAGATCATGGAATATCGCGGCGGGCTGTTGCACACGAAAAGCGTAACGGCCGACGGCGAATTGAGCCTGTTCGGCTCGTTGAATCTCGATCCGCGGAGCCAGCATCTGAACTTCGAGATCACGCTGGCCGTCTACGATCGCGAGTTCACGGCCGATTTGCATCGCTTGCAGCGATCTTATCTCGAGCACTGCGCCCCTTTCGACTTGCCGGCATGGCAGCGGCGATCGTTTCCTCGAAGACTCGCCCAAGACGTCGGCCGGCTCGTGAGCCCGCTGCTGTGAGAACTCTCGAAAGACTGTAGGACCGTTACCCCTTTACGTCTTGACCGCCACGACTCGCAGCCGCCGATAGTCGGCGATCCACACGCCGTCTTTCCATAGCCGCGGGCGCGCTCGCTCGATGGCTTCTGCCACGGCCCGCGGGCGGTCGGCCTCGGGCAGCATGGCAAAGCACGGCGCGCCGAACATTTGCAGCCAGTTGGCCAAGCCCTGCTCGCCCTCGTCCAGCGGCGTCGGCCGATCGAAGAGCGCGGCGTAGCGCACTTCCAAGCCGCGGGCCTCGAGCAACGTCGCATATTGGCCGACGCTGGGGAAATACCACGGATTGACATCGCCGACCTCACGGCCCAGCACGGCGGAGACGGCTTGCCGCACCGCTTCGAGGGTGTTTGAAACGTTGCCTCGCCCGCCGAACTCAGCCACGAAGCAGCCGCCCGCCCGCAGCGCGGCCGCGATCCGCTCGACGGCTTTTTCGGCCCGTGTGACCCAGTGCAACACAGCGTTGGAAAACACCGCGTCGAACGGTTCGCCGACCTCGAACCGCGCGGCGTCGGCCAATTCGAACGCCAGTCGCGGATGAAGCCGCCGGGCCTCGGCGATCATCTCCGCCGAGGCGTCGAGGCCCAGCACTTCGGCGCCGCTGGCCGCGATCTGCGCGGTCAATTGCCCGGCGCCGCAGCCCAGATCCAAGATGCGCTCGCCCGAGCGCGGCGCCAGCAATTCAAGCAGATCGACGCCGTGCTGGTAGACGAACGAATGCCGCTGGACGTACAACCCGGCGTTCCAGGTCTGTGGCGGATTGGCTGGCTCGCTCATTTCGGCGGGGCGCCCGCGCCGGACTTCGCTTTCGCCTGCGCCGCCTCGGCCAGCGTGTCGGGCCGCCGGACGTGCAGCACGACCGGCGCCGAAGCCTGGGCCCCGGCGTTGGTCGCCACGGCATCGAACGGACGATCGAGATTCGAGACCCACTTCGAGCACGTCAAAAAAATCTGCCGCTCGCTCTGGCCTTCGGGAATCAGCACGCCGCTCAAGCCGATGTTGTCGACGATCACTCCGTGCGGCAAGCCGTCGACCTCGAACTGAATGCGGTCCTTGAAACCGTTGCGCTCGACCTTGAGCGTGGCCGTGATCGTCGTGCCGGGCGCGATCGTCACTTCGGCTGGCTCCAGCCGAACGAGCAGGTTCGGTTTCGGCTCGAGCTTGACCTGGCCGAAGCCGGCGACGTCTTTCTTGACCGTTTGGCCGTTGATCTCGGCGTGGGCCGTGACTTTGACTGCTTTCCACGCTTCGGGCGGCGGCGCCACGGCATCGGCCGCGGCGTTCAGCACCGCGCGGGCCTCGAAATGCCCAGCCTCGATTATCAGCGGCGTCGAAGCGGTGAAGCCCGGCGGCAGCCCGGCGATGTCGATCGTAATGTCGCCGTCGAAGCCGTCGCTGCGGTCGGCCCGGAAGGTCAGCCGGCGGCCGCTGCCCGCATGGACGCTGCCGGCGGCGCCGGTCAAGGTCGCCGCAAAGTCGGGCCGCGGTTCGCGGACGGTGAGCCGATAGACGAAGCGATCGCCGCCGAAATTGCGCACGTCGCTGACTCGCACCAGGTAGGCGCCGGCGGCGGGCGCGGTGAACGAAAGCCGCGAGTCGCGGCCCAGCTTGCGGTCGCCGTCGTCGTCGTTGGCGTAGTCGAGCGCAAACACCGGCAGGCCGTTGGGCACGAGCTTGTCGCCCGGCGGGTGCGGCTCGACCGTGTAAACCGTCTCGCCCAAGGCGTGGCTGGTGGGGCTGGTGTCGAAGTAACAGCGCCGCGAGCCGCCCAGGCTGTAAAACTGCATGTCGGAGTCGGGGCCTTGCGGCATGCGGAACGTTTTGAGCACTTCGCCCTGCACGTAGACGTATTCGTTGAGCTCCATCTCCTCCCAGTTCTTGGGGCGGAAGCCCGTGCCGTTGGAGTCGATGCCGCGGAACTCGATGTAGCTGTCGCGGACGGCTTGCAGCAACAGCCGCTCGACCGGCCGCCCCTGGGCGTCGAGCACTTCGATCTTGCTATCGACTGGCGAGCCGCGGCGTTCTGCGAGCGTCTCGATGATCCAAGTCTGGCCGGCCTGCGACTCGAAGCGGAATAGATCGACGTCGGCCGTAGCATGCTCCCTCTCCCTTTGGGAGAGGGCCGGGGTGAGGGACTCGAAGCGAAGCAGCCGGCCGTTAACGCTGCCGGGGGCGACGATCGTCGTGGCCTGCTCGGGCGAGTCGTTCGGCTCGACTTCCAGCAACTCCGCGCCGGCCGAAGCCATGACCGAGAGCGGTCGCGCCACGCGGAAGCGATTCAGATCGACCGGCACGGCATGGTCGCCCGGCGCCGCGGCCGGCATTTTCACGCGCGCGTCGGCCGGCAGATTGTAGCCGGCCAACTGCACTTCGCTCTCCTGGTTCGCCGGCACGCCGATCGGATAGCAGCCCGTCACGTAAGGCAGTTCGCCAACCGACAGCCGATAAAAATGCTTCTCCGAGCCGGCCCTGGCCAGATCGTTGATTCGCACCGTGTAACGCCCGTCGGCGGGGATGACGTAAGCGAACAACGGATCTTCCTGGCCGTCGAAATCGTTGTTGGCCGCGACGACCTGCCCGGCCGGATCGAGCAAGGTCAGCATGGCGTCGAGCGACGAGCCGAATTTCTTGGCCGACAGCTCGCAGACGATCGTTTGGCCGGCCTTGGCCTCGAAACTGACATGGTCGACATCGCCCCGCGCGGCGAGCACGCCCCAGTACCCCGTTGGCAGCGAGACGGGCTTCGTCTCGGCGGCCTGGTTGTTCGGTTCCGCCTCGGCACGTTGCGGCAAGTCGTCGATTTCGATCGGCAGCGGCCCGCTCGCGCCGCCAGGAGTGACGATCGACAGTTGATAGCCGCGGCGCGCGAGGTCCGCCGCAGGCGTGATCTCGACGAGTAGCTCGTCGGCCCGTTCTTGCTGGTCGGGAAGCACGCGGCCGGCGAGCTGCGGGTTGTTGAATTGGAGGCCGCTGGCCGCGAGCAGATGTTTGCCGCGCAGCTTGACCTGCGTCGTTTTCCCGCGTTCGATCCCGCGCGGCCAGAGCGAAGCCAATTCCGGCTTGGGCGGCGGCAGCACCTGGCCATTGTCGGCGTTGTAGAGCGCCAGCGAACCGTCGAGCCGGCCGATGAGCAGCGTTTTGTTGTCGGGCGCCATAGCCAAGGCCGAAGGCCAATCGGGCTGCGATTCGAGCGACTTTCGCTCGATGACTTGTTCGGCGTCCCAAATTCTCACGGTGCGGTCCTCGGCCGACGAGACGACCGTCTTGCCGTCGCGCGAGTAAGCCAGGCGGATGACCGCGCCTTCGTGGGCGAAGCGCGTCAGCAGCAACGGATTCGTCCCTTCCTGGGCCGCGTCGCTGATTTGCCAGACGCGGATGCGGTTGTCGACGCCTCCGCCGATGACGCG
>DATNEC010000081.1:0-13018 GCA_035606815.1 Pirellulales bacterium | reverse complement strand
CCAATTTGCGTCGCGGCTTAAGATAAGAATCGCCTCGCCGCGCTCGCCAACGACATCGACGCGGCCTTCCGCGCCGGCGATATTCCGGCCGCGGGGCGAGAAGCGGACCTGCTCGTTGCCAATCAGCAGCAAGAGGTCATTCACCGCATAAGTCCCGATGTAACTCTCGGTCAACTCCTTCTCACGCTTTTCCGGCACAACCTTCCCCTGTTCGACCGCTTCGGCGAGCATGCCTTCGATCTGCCCGTACAGCGCCTCGACAGCCGCTACGTATCGGTTGCGCCGCTCGTCCCAGTCGATTTGTTTGCCGGCGCCGGGCGGTTGTTGCTTTTTCTGGACAAGATCGGCAAGTTTCTGATCCATTGATCCGCTCCCAGGAACGCGAATTGTCGCCATTCATAGAATCATATCCGCGGCCTCTCGCCTTGTCAGCAAATGCCTTGATGGACGCGAAGGACTGGGGCGCTGACGCGGGCGGACAGTGCGCAGCAGCCTACTTATTCCTCCGCAAGCTCATGATGCCCAGGAAAAAGCTGGCAAACACGGTTTGCGCCCCGAGCATCAATAACACGACGGCGGGAATCACTTGCCGCATCGTGACTCGCGGGTCCAAGGCGCCCAAGCCAAGTTGACGCCAATCCCAAGCGGCCAGGCCGAGCATGGTCAGTCCGGCGACGCCGACCGCGATTCCCGCCAGCACGCCCCATTCCAGCGGAACGCGAGGCTTGGCGCCCAACAGCTTGTGCGGCGGGTGAAAGCCTTCGACCAAGGCGTACATCTTCGTGAAAACGCCAAACACGATCAGTTGATAACCCAGCAGGCACGCGCAGCCCGCCACGAGCAGCGAATGGATGTCGAACCCGACTTTTCCGACGTGCGCCGGACCGCGCATCAGAATCAGCGACGCGATCAGGCCCAGCACGAAGCACACGGCGCCCGGCCACAAAAACATCCACCGCGGGCTGAACAGCAGCATGAATCGCAGATGGCGCCAGCCGTCGCGCCAACTGCGCAGGTGCGGCGGCCGAGAGCGGCCGTCTTTGTGCAGCTTGGTCGGCACTTCGGCGATGGCCATCCGTTCGAGTGTGGCCTTGATCACCATTTCGCTGGCGAACTCCATGCCGGTCGTCTGCAGCTTCATCCGTGCATAGGCCTCCTTGCTGAAACCGCGCAGGCCGCAATGAAAATCGCCCGCCGGACAGTGAAAGAACAGCCGGCCGATGCCGGTCAGCACCGGATTGCCGATCCAACGGTGTTTCCAGGGCATCGCCCCGGGGAGAATGCCGCCCTGGAAGCGGTTGCCCATCACGAGTTCGTAGCCTTCTCGCAATTTTTCCACGAACGGATAGATGGCGGAAAAATCGTAACTATCGTCAGAATCGCCCATGATGATGAATTCGCCCCGCGCGGCCTGAATGCCGCCGCGCAAGGCGCTGCCATAGCCTTTCTCGCCGACGTTCGCCACTCGGGCGCCCAACCGGGCGGCGAGGGCCTGCGAACCGTCGGTGCTGCCATTGTCGGCGATGACGATCTCGGCATTCAGGTCGTGCGCCCGGATGGCCTGTTGCGCTTTGCGGATGCAATTGGCCAGCGTTTCGGCCTCGTTCAGGCAGGGCATTACGATCGAAAGTTCGAGGGCCGCGTTTTCAGGTTGGGCGATCGAATTCGACGGAGTCAACAATCGGACCGACATGGAAGGCTCCTCTCTATCCGAACTCCGCCGCGGAGTTCGGAAATGTGGCCCCGGCACTCCGTGACGGGGCGGAAGGCCGGTTGCATTAGCCGCCCCGGTCTCCGCCACGGAGTGTCGGAGCTACGGTGTTCGACGATGGCCGGAATATTCGGCTGAGAAACCATAGGTCACGCACGCGATTCCAAACCTATGTTTTCCAAGGGCTTTCACGGTGAAAATCCGCGCGCGCGACCGGTTCGCCGCCGAGCGACGGGACATGCCTTGGATCGATGACATCTTGAAGCGGCTCGCCGCGGAAACGGCCTGGTCGTATCGCGCCGGCGGCACGCTAGCCGCCGAGCCGTTGTCGCTGGCCGCGTTGGCGTTGGCCGGGCATGGGCACATCGCAGATTCTCGGCGCGCCTGCCAGCGATTGGCGTCGCTGGCGAATGCCGATGGCTCGGTCGGCCCCAAGCTCGGCGAGCCGGCCCCCGGTTGGCCGACGGGCTTGGCCGTCTTGGCTTGGACCGCGCTGGCGAATAAGACTCCCGACCCCTTTGCTGACTTTTCAAAAAGGGGCGTCGCGTGGCTGTTGGCCTCGAGCGGCGAGACGTCGCCTCGCAACGCGGACATCGGGCACGATTCGTCGCTGCGCGGTTGGCCCTGGGTCCAAGGCACGCACTCGTGGATCGAACCGACCGCCATCAACGTGCTGGCGCTCAAGGCGACCGGCCGAAACGAACATCCGCGGACCCGCGAAGCCGTGCGGTTGTTGATCGATCGCTTGCTGCCCGAGGGCGGTTGCAATTACGGCAACACCACGGTCTTCGGCCAGGCGTTGCGGCCTCATCTGGAGCCATCGGGCCTGGCGCTTGCGGCGCTGACGGGCGAAGGAGATGCGTCGGGCCGGATCGAGCGGACGATCGCCTATCTGGAACAGACATTGAATCGCGAAACGACGTCGCTGTCGTTGGCCTATGGATTGATCGGCCTGGCGGCCCACGATCGAACTCCGCGCGTCGCCGAGGCTTGGCTGGAATCGGCCGCCGGCCGCGGCGGCCGGGAAGCGGCGCCCTACAAGCAGGCGTTGCTCGCACTGGCCGCACTGAAGGGCGAGTGCCCGCTGATTGCGTTGTCCCGGACCCTTGTTGGCAGCGATGGATGCCAACAACGGCGCAGCCCCGGAACCCACTCATGACCACCCATATCCCCGCTGCGCCTCATTCCGCCGATTCCCCGCCAACGCTCGATCGCCGCGCGCTGCTTGTCGGCGGCGGCGCTGTCGTCGCGGGATTGGGAGGATACCAACTACTCAAGCCACTCTGGCAGCCGCATTCGTCCGTCTTCATCGCCAAGGGCCAGCGCTACGACGGCCCCATCGAACAGACGATTCTCGACGGTTTGCTGGCCGGTGGCCTCGACCCGCGAGCGCTTGCGGGCCGCAAAGTGCTGCTGAAGGTCAATCTGGTCGAGCCGACGCGCACCGCCCCGCAGGTCACCACGCACCCCGCGATGGTCTTGGCGACGGCCGAGGTCTTTCGCCGCTGGGGCGCCCAGGTCGTCGTCGGCGAGGCCTCGGGACACATGCGCGATACAGAAATGGCGCTGGTCGAGTCGGGGATGGCTCCGGCCTTGGATTCAGCGGGGCTGGAATTCGTCGATCTGAATTACGAAGACGTGGCGTGGGTGAAAAACGCCGGCCGCACCTCGAAGCTCGACGGCTTCTATCTTCCGCGGCCGGTCATGGAGGCCGATCTGATCGTCTCGATGCCGAAGCTCAAGACGCACCATTGGGTCGGCCTGACGGTCTCGCTCAAAAACATGTACGGCGTTCTGCCCGGCATCAAGTATGGCTGGCCCAAAAACGTGCTGCACCACGCGGGCATTCCACAAACCGTGTTCGATATCAACGCCTCGCTGCCGAAGACGATCGCCGTGGTCGACGGCATCGTGGGCATGGAAGGCGACGGCCCGATCATGGGCAGCCCCAAAAAGCTAGGTTTGATCGTCGTCGGAACGAACCTGGCCGCGGTCGACGCCACCTGCGCTCGGATCATTGGGTTGGACCCTGCCCGCGTCAATTACCTGCAACTCTCCGCCGATCGGATCGGGCCGATCGCCGAGGGGCGGATCGCGCAGCGCGGGGAAGATTGGCGGCAAGTGGCGTCTCCTTTCGTCCTTTTGGATCGTCCGGAGCTGCAGAGGCTACGGCTCGCCCCCGGCGTCTGCGTTTCTTGACCCCCGGCTCGTGCCTCGGAGGGCCCGCCTGCTTTTCCCTCGCCCCTATCTTTCATTTCTTGTCTTTTTAAGTTTACAATCGCCTCCACGCGTGCCGCGGCGGAAACAGCCGAGGCGAAATCCTATCGAGATGAGTCGATGCCCGAAAACGCTGGTGTTTCGCCGAGCCCTAAACGACGGTTGTGGGTTGCTGGCGGCGTAATCCTTTCGATTGTCGCCGCAACCGTGCTCGCGGCCTTCATCTCATTTCGGCGCGACGTTTCGCCTGACGAGTGCTTCAAGCTCGAACAGCTCAAAAACGTCTCCATCGCCCATTTGGAGAACGGCCGGCACGATAAAAAACGCGGCGCTGGCCAAGGCGACTTGGCCAAGGCCGACGCGGGCTTCGCCGAGTTGGCCGAGAAGCTGCCGGGCGATCCGCTGGGACCACGCAATCTGGCGATCACTCGGCTGCTTGAATTGCGAGACAAGCAAATCGCCCCCGAACGCGCCATGGAGGCCGCCGACTTACTGTTGAAACTCGAACACGACTCAGCCTCGGCCCACCTCTTAGCCGGCCGGCTCGCCCAGGCGGCCGGCGAAAAAACGCGAGCGGATGCGGAATTCGCGAAAGCGACGGACTTGGCCCCCACCGATGCGGCGATCTGGTACGCCATTGGCCGCGTCTGGCTCGAATCCCCCGACGACGCCGACCAGCAGCGCGGTCACGAGGCCCTGGGGCGCGCCTATCAGGCGGCGCCCGACAATCTGTTTCTGCAGCAGGCGTGGTTGTCGGCGCAGGCGCAAGCCCACGATCCGGGGATCGCGGAGACGTTGCGGCAGTTTCGCCAACTGCTGGCGGCGCGCCCGGGACTCGTCGAAAACATGCGCAAGCACGCCCGCATCGCCGATCCGTTGGCATTCGTCGACGGCGCCTTGGCCGCGGCGGACAAAGGCCAATGGCCTGCCGCCGAAGGACAAGCTCGTCAATTGGCGAACGTGATTCGCGCCGAGACGTGGTCGCTCACCGATTTGCGCCGCGTCGATCGAGACCCCCTGGAATACATGCTCTACGATTTCCACGTTCCTTGCGACGACAAGACTTTGGATGTCGAGACGCCTATCGAAGTCAAGCTGGTCGAACTCGCGGCGCCAAAGCAGCTTCCGCCGCTGCTGGATTTGCAGGACATCGGCCTGGCCGATTTCGACCTCGACGGCCGCTTGGATGTCGTCGTATTGCGAGAGGCGCTCGTCGAAGTCTACGGGCGCCCGGGCGGGGACGATGAGTGGCGAACGATAGCCAGCGCAACGATACCCGCGGGCTATCGCGCTCTTGCATTGGCCGATCTCGATCAGGACGACCCCGAACAGCCGGGCACGGCCGCTTATGCACAACGTCAAGCCGCCGGGAAACCATCGTCGACGCCGAAACAAGAGCCGTCCGAGAAAGGCCAGCCGGAGAACGGGCCTGCGGCTTCGGAGACGGGGCCTCGCAAGCCTTGCCATCGCACGGGCCTAGACGTAGCGGTTTACGGCGAGGCCGGAGTCTTGCTGCTGCGGAACGTATTCGATGCCGAAAAGCAATCGCGCCAGTTGAAGATCGAGCCCCACGAGGGACTCGCTGCGCTCAAGCCGGCGCTCGCGCTCGTGGCGGCGGATTTCGACCAAGACGGCGACTTGGATCTGGTGGTTTCGAGCGCCGCGGGCATTTCGCTGTGGTCGAATCACGGAGAGATGACGTTTGTCGACGTCAGTTCGCAATCGGAGCTGCCGCCCCCCGCGCTGCAGGCGAGTTCGATCGTGCCGGTAGATTGGGACGGCGATGTCGATCTCGACCTGGTCCTGACGGGCCCGACGTCCGAGGCGCCGGGTTATCTGGAAAACCTACGGCACGGCCAATTCCGTTGGCGGCCCTTCGCGGGGGATTTTTCCGCCTTGCAGAGCGCCTCTTCCGTCGTACTCGTCGATACGGGCGACGTGGGCGGTTGGGCTTTGGCCGCTGCCGGAAAAGGCGGCCTGACGGTGATTCGCACCGAACTGGGGCGGCAGGCGGCGCCAAGCCAGCGCTCGACGACATCGCTGACCGCTTCGCCGCGATCAGAAGTCCAAAGCTGGGATTTCGACAACGACGGCCACCCGGACCTGATCGGTTGCGCCGATGCCGGAATCGATATCTACCGCGGCGACGGCAAGGGCGGCTACGCGGCGGCGCCTCAATTGCTCGCCCGCGGCGCCAAACCCATCCGCGGTTGCCAGACGGGCGATATCGACGGCGACGGCGATCTGGACCTGGCGATCGCCGAGGCCGGGCAGGTCGTGCTCTTCGAGAACGTCGGGGGCGACCAGAATCACTGGCTGGATCTGCAACTGGTGGCCGGACTGAAGGAAGACCAGAACCGCCAATTCCGCGTCAACCATTACGGCATCGGCAGCCTGGTCGAAGTCCGCACCGGCCCGATTTATCAACGCCAGATTGTCCGCGGCCCGATCACCCACTTCGGCCTCGGCCGGCGCGAGCGGCCCGACATGGTTCGCGTGACATGGACGAACGGCATCCCGCAAGACATCCTCGACGTCGAGCCGAATCAAACGCTCTGCGAGGCGCAGATCTTGGGCGGTTCCTGTCCCTACCTCTACACCTGGACGGGCGAGAAATTCGAGTTCTTCACCGACTGTCTGTGGGCGGCGCCCTTGGGGCTGCAAGTGGCCGACGGCATCCTGGCGCCGTCGCGCGCCTGGGAGTATCTGCATATTCCGGGCGCGCGACTGAAGCCGCGGCAGGGCGAATACGTGCTGCAAATCACCGAAGAACTGTGGGAGGCCTGCTATCTCGACCAAATGCAGTTGATCGCCGTCGATCATCCGGCCGACGTGGCGATCTACTCGAACGAGAAGGTCGGTCCGGCCGAGTTGGCCGAATTCAAGATTCACACGGTGCGCGAACCGCGCCGGCCGCGCGCCGCGCGCGATCAACAGGGCCGCGACGTCCTCGATCGCGTCTCGGCCGCCGACGGCGACTATCTCAAGGCATTCGATCGCAAGCTCGGTTTCGGCTATGCCGAGCCGCACTATTTGGAATTGGATCTCGGCGAACTGGCCGATCCGCGGCAGGTCACGCTCTTCTTGACCGGTTGGATCTTTCCGACCGGCACTTCGATGAACGTCGGGATTTCGCAGAACGCGCGCCTCGAACGGCCGCATCCGCCCTCGCTGTGGGTTCCCGATGCGGCGGGCCAATGGCAAGAGATTCGCCCGTACATGGGTTTTCCCGGCGGCAAGACCAAGACCATCGCCGTCGATCTCTCCGAAGTCTTTTTGACCGATGATTATCGCGTGCGGATCGCGACGAACATGGAGATTTACTGGGACCAGGCTTTCTTCACGGTCGACGAATCGCCCGCGCCGACGCAGGCGAAGCCGCTCGCAGTGGCCGCCGCCGATCTGCACTATCGCGGGTTTTCGCGCCGCGGCCAGGGGCGCGACTTCGGGCCGGAGCGTTACGATTATGAGCAAACGACCGCCGAGCCGAAATGGCCCGCCATGAGCGGTCGCTTCACGCGCTATGGCGACGTGGCGGAACTGCTGACGGAAACCGATGATCGGCTCGTGGTCCTCGGCGCCGGAGATGAACTGACGCTGCATTTCACGGTCCCGGCCGACGAACCGCCCCCCGGTTGGACCCGCGATTTTCTGCTCTACAATGTCGGCTGGGACAAAGACGCCGATCTGAATACGGTCTACGGTCAGACCGTCGAGCCGATGCCGTTTGGGGCCGCGAGCGGGCAAGCTGCCGGTCCTGGCGAAGAATACCCGAGCGACGCGAGGCATCGAGAATATTTGCGCAATTACCAAACGCGCGCCCAGGATCCGCTGGAGTTTCGCGAAAGAGTTTCTCGCGGCGCTCGGTTGAAGGATTGACGAACCGGAACCTCATCCCCTTACCAAAGCATCAACACTTCTAAAGCCACAGGAAAGACCGATCCCATGTCATGCTCTGTCTTCGTTCGCCATGCGGTCGCCTGCCGGCTGGCGGTGCTGACCGTGCTCGCTGTTGCGAGTCGGCCCGCGGCCGGCGTCGCGGAGGAATTGCTCTATCCCTTGGCTATCGCGACAAGAGGCGACCAGACGATCTTTCTGGCCGATCGCGATTTGCCGGGCGTCTGGCAGGCCGACGGATCTCGATTGAGGCTCTTCTTCCAGGGCGAAAAAAAGTTCCGCACGCCGCTGAACGCCCCGCGCTCGCTGGCGGTCGACGGCGAAGGACGTTTGCTGGCCGGCGACAGCGCGACGCGCGAGGTCTACCGCTTCAGCGCCGAGGGCAAGCCGGAACCGCTGACCAAGGGCGGCATCGGCATCCCAATGGGTATCGCCGTGAACCGCGCCGGGGACTTGCTGGTTTCGGATTTGGAACTGCACACGATTTGGAAAGTGCCCGGCGCCGGCGGCGAGCCGGCCGAGTTCGCCCGCGTCTCCGGCCCCGGCGGCGTTTGCATCGACGCCAAAGACCGCTTGTGGGTCGTTTCCCGCGCGGAAAACGGCCTGCTGCGCGTGTCGCCCGAGGGCAAAGTGGAAACCATCGTCAAGGGACGCGCCTTTGAATTCCCGCATGCCGTGGCCGTGGATAAAGCGTCCGTCGCCTATGTGTGCGACGGATATGCCAAGACCATTTGGAAGGTCGACGCCGCGGGCAAGCCAGAGAAATGGGCCGCCAACCCGGCGTTCGTCAACCCGGTTGGCTTGGCTTGGCGCGGCGAGACCCTACTGGTCGTCGACTCGCGGGCCAAGGCCGTGTTTCAAGTCGATTCGGAAGGCGAAGTCACGCCGTTCGAATTGAAACCCGGCGAGTAGTTGAACCGCACCGCCTGCCTCGCCAACGGTTGGACGGGCCAGCGCTTGCTGTCCTGGCGGCCAAGACCTGGCCGGTTGCCTACCGGCGCGGCCAGCGCATCGTCCTCGCGGTCGACCGCCGGGAACCAAAGCTCGAAGGCCGAGTCGAACAGCCGCCGGGCCGCGGCGTCCATATCGCTGGCGGCCAGTTTGGCGGCCAATTGGGCGACAAGCCGCCGCCCTTCCGGCCAGCGAATGCTGACGATCGCCGCGGCATCGCCCCATAGCTCGTAGAGTCGGCCGCGCGTCAGTCCTTTTTGCCGAGCCAAACCCTGCACCGTCGAGAAGTTCGATAGTCGGCTGTTGACGACGTCGGCCAGCAACTCGCCCCCGTCAGCGCGGGACAGCGCGAGCAGCGGGGCGACGAAACCGGCGCGGACCTCCTCTTGGCTTGGCGGCGCGGAGCGTTCCAGTTCGCGGCGGACCCAAGGTTCGAGTTGCCGCACGAACCGCGGCTGGAATCGCACGGCCAAGTGAGGGTTCGAGTCGACTTGCAGCAGGATTCCGTGCAGGTTTTCGAAAACCTCCAGCACGGCGGTCACGCGCTTCTCGCCGTGGCCGCGCAATGCGCGAAGCTGTTCGAGCGTCAGCCCCAGATAGTGCTCTAGAGGCGTATTCCAAACCGCGCGAGGCAAATCCTGCAAGCTGCGCGCAAGCCGTCCCAGCGATTCGCGCTCCAGGCCATGCCGGCGAATGCACGAGCGCCATTGCGCCCAAACCACTTCGGAGATCGCCGTCGCGGAGCGGTCGCCGACGTCGGAGACCACGGCCTCGGCTCGCTTCGCCGGCGAGGCGGCGGGCGACGGCAAGCGTTGAGTGACCCTGGCCAGCAGACGAATCAGCGATGCGATCTTCTTCGGTCCCACGCCGGGCGTCGCGTAAAGCTGGTCGAAGGGAGTTCGAATGAGCGATTCGATCGTCCGCCCCACCAAGGCCAAGGGCAAATGCCGGTCGGCCGGCAAGGCCCAGTGCGCCAGCGGCTTGTCCAGGCTCTCGGCGAATTCGGGGGCAAGCAGTTTCTGACGCTCGCGCTCGAAAGCCGAGACCAGTTGATAATCGATCACCACGGCGGCGGATGTCGCGTTCATCGGTTGTGGCCTTCTGTTCCTGTCGCCCCGTTGTTCCTGTTCTTGTGTTCGCCGGCGCCGCCGAAGGCTTGGAAACCGTCGGCAGGTTCTGCTCCCGGCGGCCCGTGAAACCCTTCCTATAAGACGCCGGAGACGTCCGAATCTTTCCTAAAAAGGGGTACTTTCTCTAAAAAGTACGTTGAACTAGTGCGGCGGCCAGGGCGGAAGGTTACTCCGTGTACACTTAAAACCAAGAAAAAATAGAGAATATGGCCGGGCCGGCCGTCGCTCTTGGTGCATCGTGGGCCTTCCCCAAAAAAGCACAGCTAGCGGCGCAAGCACGGCTCGCGGACGAAGAGCAAGAGCAGCATCGAGAACAGGGCCAGGGCCGCGCCCAAGCCAAATGCCGCCGGACCGCCGAATCGCTCGTAGAGGACGCCGAACGCCAGGCTGGCGGGCAACGCGCCGATGCCGATCAAGAGATTGAACCAACCGTAGGCCAGCCCGGCCCGTTCGGAGCCGACCAGGTGCGAAACCATCGTCTTTTCGCTCGGCTCGGCCAGGGCGTAATAGACCGCATAGAGCAGAAACAAGGCCCAAATCTGCCACGCGCTTGCAGCATAAGCGAAGGCCAGATAGACCACGGCATACCACGCCCAACCGGCCAGCAGCAGCCGCCGAGGACCGAAACGATCGACGGCCCGTCCGCCGAGCACGTTGCCGACGCTTTTGGCCGCGTGGAACACGAGCCATAGCATCGGAAGCATTCGCGTGTCGACGCCCAATTCCTTGGCCCGCACGAGCAGGAACATATCGCTCGAATTGCCGAGCGTGAAAACCAATAGCGCCGCCAGGTAGATCTTGAAGCCGCGAGGATACTGCTTCAGGCTGAAATCGAGCCGGCGGCCCGCGGGTACGTGAACTCGCTGTTCTCTCAAGCCGAAGGCCGCCAGGGCGACGACCATCAAGCCGGGCGCGAGCGTCAGCAGAAACAGCAGCCGCAGATGGTCGCTGTCCCAACTGGCTTGCTTGGAGAGAATTTCCCCCGCATGTTCGGCGAGACTGCCTGACGAAACCCCGCCCGACGACATCCACCACAAAAAGCCCGTGGCCAGCAACGGCCCGATGGCGGCCCCCACATGGTCCATCGCCCGGTGCAGGCCGAACGCGCGGCCGCGAATGCTCTGGTCGGTCGAATCGACGATCATCGCATCGCGCGGCGCCGCGCGCACCCCTTTGCCGAAACGGTCGCCCAGCCGCACCGCCAAGGCATGCCAGGGAACGAGCGCAAACGCCAATAACGGCCGCGAAAGTGCCGCCATGCCGTAGCCGAACACCACTAGCCCCTTGCGGCGGCCGACGCGGTCCGACCAACTGCCCGAGAACAGCTTCAAGACGCTGGAAACCGAGTCGGCGGCGCCTTCGATCAAGCCGACGTGGGCCTTGTTGCCGCCCAGTACCTCCATGATGAACTGCGGCAGCAAGGGGGCGATCATTTCGCTGGCCGTATCGTTCAACAGACTGGTGAACCCGAGCAGCCAGACGTTGCGAGGCAGCCGAGCGGCCGGCGGAGGCGAATCGCACGCGGTAGGCTCGGTCATCGGCGAATCAACTTCCAAGCTTCACGCTTTCAAGTTCCAAGCCGCCCCCCAAGAGGACCGCCGCATGTTTTATCTTGGCATCGATCGGCGCCGCAAGCAACCGACCTCGGCGCTGGGAGACAATCGGAAGAAATCTTCTGAAAAGCTGCCTACTTTCCTGTCCGGCGAACATCTAAGATGGGGACAGTTTCCGCAGGCACGTGGGAGGGGTTGTCATGGCGCGGCCAATCGCTGCGGTTTTCGCATGGCTTGGGGTCTTGTGCGGGGCGATGCCGCCGGCGCCGTCTTTGGCCGACCCGGCGCCGCTGGGCGATCGGCCCTTGCCGCCGCGATTGCGTTCGACCCAGGCGGAAACGGCCAAGCCCAAGCTCGACCCGAACGCCGTGCTGTCGCCCAAGCAGCGGCGTCAGGCCGGCTTAGTTGCGCGGGCCTACGCCCAGGGCAATTCGATGACGGTGTTGAACTTGCTCTCGCCGTTGGTCGCGCAGCTCAACCCAGACCACGTGGCCGCCCTCGACCAATTGCTTGCCGAAGGCAAGGCGCCCCCGGCCGCCGAAATCATCGCCGATGCCCATCTGGGCATGGTCTATCAAGGCTTTGCCAGCAAGCTGCACCGCGCCAAAGAGCGCGAAACGCTGCTCTTGCTGCCCGAGTTGCACCGCCGGTTGATCGCCATTCTGCAAGAGCACGACGGCCACACGATCAAGGACGAACCGCTGCCGGCGCCGCCGACGATCGAAGAGTACGAAACGCTGTTTTGGAGCGTCCACGTGCTGAAGAACCGGCTGCTGAACGCCGAACGGATGGCCAGTACGGCGTCGATCTGACGAAATCGTTTCCGCGCACCCATGTCGCCAAGCTCCAAGGCGACGCCAAAACGGCGGTCGAGACCGACTACGCCAAGCTCCTGGCCGACGTTCGCCGCCGGATCAAGGACGTCGAAGAGCGGACCATTGAAATGTGAAATGCGCATCGCACGGCTGCATAAGACGGTCGATTTGCTGGCCGATCGCGAGCTCTCCAAAGAACGTTTCCTGGCCGCATTCGCCGCCGACATGGACGAGCGGCTGATCGCGGAGTTTCTCGGCGGCTCGGCCAAAGATAAACGCAAACGCGGCGCCTTCGCCCGCCAGCGGTTGAACCACCCCGGAGTGCTCGAAGCCGTCAAGGCCGACGGCCGCCGCGCCGCCGAACTGGGGGGCGAGTTGACGGGGAAGGCGAAGCAGTTGTTCGCCGGCTTGCACTGGTGGCTGCGCGGGCGATACGGCCTGGGGCCCGATGCGATGGGGCTGGCAAAAAGCGTGGCCGCGATGGACTGGCCCGACGCTCAGCTTTGGCTGTTCATGCCGCCCGAAATGCCCAAGCCGACGAGCCCCAACAAGATCGCCGCCGGCGAAATGCCGGTGCCTCGGTTCGACCGGCGGCACCACTATTGGTGGGCCTGGGAAGACCGCCATCTGCAACATGCGCACTTCGGCGACACGCAGGTCTCGACGCAGGTCGACGATCCCGGCGACGCGGGCGGCGGGAAAAACGTCCAAATCGTGCTGAACAACCGGCAAAAAGACACGCCG
>DATNEC010000066.1:0-10761 GCA_035606815.1 Pirellulales bacterium | reverse complement strand
GCCAGCATCGCCAGGAACTCGTCCTTGCGACGGCTTTCTTCTTGCAGATTGCGGTGTTGCTTCCGCTCCGTCAGATCGGTGACGACCATGCACAGCGCCACGGCGCCTTCCAGCGGCAACGGCGAAAGCGCGACGATGACGGGCAGCAGCGGCCCCTCCGACGCCCGGAATTGCAGCTCCCCCTGGCTCTTTCCGGCGCGGCCCTGCCGCAACAGTTCTTCGAACGCCGAACGTTGCGCCGACGGCACGAAATCGGCCGCCGCGGCGCCGATGATTTTCTCTTGCGGCGTGTTCACCATCTCGGCGAAGCAGCGGTTGCAGTACAAGATCGTGCCGTCGCCGCTCAGGCTCACCGCCCCTTGCTGCATGGCCTCGATGAGCGCTCGATACGGGTAATCGGCGCCTCGCAGGGTGTAAACTTGGGCGCCTTCTTCGCCTTCCAATACCAGCGCGTCGACTTCTCCGCTCTGAATGGCGCGCAGCGTCTCCTCGGCTTCTTCGAGACGCCTGCGAAGTTCATGCAGATCATCGGGCGTCGGCGCGGTCATGGTTGCGGTCCGTGCGCCTCCTGCAGATCCAAGCCCAGCAACACGCGGTCCTTGTTAGATAAGTCGCCCACGAGCCGGCGCAGGGGCAGCGGCAGCTTCTTGATGAGCGTCGGCGCGGCGATGATCTGGTCGTCCTTGGCGAGCGCGGGCTGCTGGTAGATATCCACGATTTCCAACTGGTATCGCCCTTCGAGCCGCTCCTCGCAGATGGCCTTGATCCGCGCTATCGCGTCGGTGGAGCGAGGCGTCATGCCGGTCACGTACAAGCGAAGCACATATTGCTCTTGCACGGGCTGTTCGGCCAGCAGGCGCTCGAAGTCCTGCGTGGAACCGCTTCGACGCTTTTTCATGCTATGCCTGAGAAGTTTTCTTCGGCCGGAGTTGCAAGCCGACCAGGACGCGCTCGGTGTTCGACAAATCGCCGATGATCTTGCGCATCGGCTCGGGGAGTTTGCGAACCAGCGTCGGGATCGCGACGATCTGATCGCCCCGCGCAAGTTGCGGGTTCACGAGCAGGTCGACGACCTCGATGTTGTACTTGCCCGCCAAATGCTCTTCGCAGACCGTCTTGAGGTTGGCGAACGCCGCCAGCGATTTCGCCGTTTGCCCGGCCACGTAAAGCCGCAGCTCCCACAGTTCATCGGCGGCGTTCGGTTGACTTTCCTGGTCGTTCATGGCCTGGTCGTTCATGTCCGTCCTGCTTCAGTTGAGAAAGCCTCCGGGGTCAATTCAATGCCGTGATCGGTGAGCCGGAACCCGCGGACGCGCTTGGAATGCGGCATGCCGCGCGATTTCAGCACGTAGACCGCTCCCCTCCGCTCGCCGTCCCGCTCGATGTCTCGCAGCAGCAGCCAGGCGTCGATGATCGAGGAAATTCCGACGTCGGTTTGTTCCAAATTCGCGTCGCTGTGGGTGAGATTCGTGAACAGCCCGGTGATGGCCTGGCTTTTGAGAAAATCGATCAGGCGGACGAGCATCGATCCCGCGTCGGACTGCGTGCCGGCGGAAATGAAGTTGCTGATCGGATCGACCACCACCGCCTGCGGCCTGAAGGCGACAACCAGCCTGTGGATCTGGGCGAGGTGCATTTCCAGTCCGTAGTGAGTGGGTCGCACGGCGTGGATGCGGAGCAGATCCTTCTTGATCCAGCGCTCCAAATCGAGGCCAATCGACCGCAGGTTGCGAACGAGCTGGTTCTGCGACTCCTCGAACGAGAAGAGCAAGCAGCGCTCGCCCCGTTCGCAGGCGGCGCTGGCGAACTGGGCGGCGATGCTGGTCTTGCCTGCGCCCGCCGCGCCGGAAACCAGCACGCTACTGCCGCGAAAGAATCCCTTTCCGCCGAGCATTTCGTCGAGCCCCGCCACGCCGGTCGCAACCCGCTCGTTGCTGACCGAGTGCTCCATTCCGGCCGACGTGATGGGAACCACCGAAAGACCATTCTCGTCGATCAGGAACGGAAACTCATTGGCGCCGTGCGTCGAGCCGCGATATTTGACGATCCGCAGCCGACGCGTCGAGACCTGCTCGGTCACGCGATGGTCGAGCAGAATCACGCAATCGGAGACGTATTCCTCCAGGCCGTGCCGGCTCAGCGTCCCCTGGCCGCGCTCGCCCGTAATGATGGCGGTCATGCCCTTGTCCTTGAGCCAGCGGAACAAGCGGCGGATTTCCGAGCGCAATATGCCGGCGTCGGACAGGCCGCCGAACAAAACCTCGATCGTGTCCAGCACGACCCGCCTGGCGCCAATCGTGTCGATGGCATGGCCGAGCCGCACGAACAGCCCCTCCAGATCGTATTCGCCCGTCTCTTCGATCTCGCTGCGCTCGACGTGAACGTAGTCGATCGCCAGCTTATTTCGCTCGACGAGATCCTCGAGATCGAAGCCGAGCGATCGGACGTTTCGTGCGAGATCCTCGGCGGTTTCCTCGAAGGCCATCAACACGCCGGGCTCGTCGTACTCGGTCGCCCCGCGGACGAGAAACTCGATCGCCAGCAGCGTCTTGCCGCAGCCGGGGCCGCCGCAGACCAGCGTCGGCCTGCCTTTCGGCAGGCCGCCCCCGGTGACTTCGTCCAGTCCTTGAATGCCCGTCGGGGCCTTCGCCAAAGGCGGCTTGTCCGCGGTCAGCCCGCTTTTCGCGCTCGACATTAGTTCTCCCTTTTCGCCGTTCTCCCTTTTCACCGCCGCCCCACGCGAGTATCGTGACCACGCTTTCTCGGGGCGGCGCCGGTAAAAGCCCGTCGGTTGTTCCGCCCGGCCCGGAAGTTTACGCGGCCGGGCCGCCGAGAGCAGCCATTTTAGGGCATTGGCGGAAATAACTCCACGAGTGGGCGAGTCGGAGGCGCAGGCCCAGCCTTTGGGATTGAATTCGGCGCGAGGCGGCGGCAATGCGCGGCCCTTTACGGAAGTCCCCCCGCTGCCGCCAGAGGACTCAGAGTCAACCGTTGCGGCGTGAAGAATTGAAGATTAAATTGACTTTTGCAGGCGCCGCCTCCATAGTACGGTTGGATCGCGCGACATCGTCGTGGCATTATTTTTGTCTTTTCATAGGAATTCAAACACGTGGACGGCGACAATCCCGGCGGAACGCTTATCCGACCCAACGGAAAGCACGGCAAGCAGTTGCGCGCCGGCTTCACGCTGGTCGAGTTGCTGGTGGTGATTGCGATTATCGGCATTCTGATCGCGCTGTTGTTGCCCGCGGTGCAGGCCGCGCGCGAAGCGGCTCGCCGTACGGAATGCATTGCGAACCTAAGGCAAATCGGCATCGGGCTGCAGAACTACCACGACATGCACAAGACGTTCCCGGCGGGCGGCTACGCGCATGGCTGGGGACCGTCCTGGTGGGTCGGGCATATGGCGTTCATGGAACAGACGAATATCTTCGGTCGCTTTGATTTCATTAACACCAATAATGGTTGGACTTGGACGGACCCAAATAACGGCCGGATCGCCGATGGGACAATGATCTCATACATGCTCTGCCCTTCCAGTCCCTTGGTTCCCCTAGGAGATCCTGGCACCAACGACGGCGGTCCTGCATTACGGATTACCTTGCCCGAATATGTCGGCATTTCGGGGGGTGTGTCGCAGCCGCCGCTGTTCTTCGAACAGCGGACCCACGTCGCCGCCGCATGCTGCACCAACATCAATACCGGCTGGATGTCGGCCGGCGGAATGCTCACGCCGAACCAGTGGCACAAAATGGGCGAGGCCACCGACGGCACGTCGAACGTGCTGATCGTCGGCGAAACCTCTGACTTTGCCTGGGATCTGAGCACGCCGGGCCAACCGAAGCCGCGCGAGGTTCGCGGCGGATACCCGCACGGCTGGGCGATGGGCGTGGCCAGCGGCGGAACCGGGGCGACTTACGGCGGAGACCGGTCGTTCAACCTGACGACGGTCTGGTATCAGCCTGGCACGAACAACTACAATCTGCCGGGCGTCGACGATAATCACGGTCCCAACAATCCGCTGCTTTCGGCGCATGCGGGCGGAACGAGCGTCCTGGCGACCGACGGCAGCGCCCGCTATATGGCGAACAACATCGATATGCTAATATTGCTGCGCCTTGCGACCCGCGACGATGGCAATAGTGCGGCGATACCTTGAACGGGCAGTCCGGCCGAAAACCGAGAGCATGAGAAGCGCCCATGATCCGTGACGAATCGAGAATCTCCTTCCGAGTAAGCTGGTATCAGAGAGGGCCCTGCAGCGCGGCTGCGGGATGCCTCTTTCTCTTTCTCTTGCTCGTGGCGGCCGGTTGCGGCGGCCCAAGCGGACCGCAAGGCGCCGTGCATGGCAAGGTGACCTATCAGGGCAAGCCGATTACCACGGGTGCGATGGTTTCTTTTCTGTCGGACGCCGGCGGCGCCGCCTCGGGGGCCGTCGCCGCCGACGGCAGCTATCAGGTGCGGTCGATGAATGGCGATCGGATTCCGGCTGGCAAATATAAAGTGCTGATCAATCCGCCGCCCAAGCCGGAAATGAGCCCGGAGGAGGCCATGAACGCCTCGATGGCCAAGGACAAAGCCAAGGAGCCCGAGGCCGATCCCACTATTCCCGCGCAATATCGCAACATCGCGGCGACCCCCGCCAGCTACGAAATCAAAGCCGGCGATAACGAAATCAATATCGAACTGCAGGACAAGTAGGCCCGCCGCCGAGCCAATCAAAACCTTTTGCTTTCATCTGAGGCAAAACAAGCGGACGGCCCGAAGAATCGTCGGAGCCTCTCAATTCTGCGCCTGCAAACTGCGCAAGCGGCCGGCGTCTTCGCCGCGCCCGACCTCTTCGTAAAGCCCGGCCAACTTGGAAACGAGCGCGCGATCGGCCCGATTCTCCCGCACGCGGGCCTCAAGAGCCATGATCTCCAAATTGAGTTCGGTCAGGCGGTTGCTGGTCTGGAGATGCGCACGGGCTTCCTTGGGACGGTCCAGCTTGAGGTAGGCCTGCCCTAGTTTGTAGTGCGCCTCTTTGTTGAAGGGCTGCGCCGCGACGACCCGCTCAAGGTCTTCGGCCGCTTGAGCGAACTGGCCCCGATCGAAGGATAAAATGCCGCGCAGCATCAACGCGCCGGCCGAGCCGGGCGCATCGGCAAGCACGCTTTGGACTTTCGCGAGCGCCGCTTGCCAGCGGCCTTCCAATCGCAGCAGGTAGGCGTCTTTCATTCGCACCGCCTCGGCCGCCGAGGGATTCGCCAACAGCCGATTCATCTCTTCGCGCGCCGAGGTCAACTCGCCCGAATCGATCAGCAATCCCGCCAATTCCATGCGAATTTCGAGTTCTTGCCGCTCGTTGGGTTTCCTCCGCAGTGCCTCGCGATAGGCATGGACCGCGGCGATCGCCTCCTTGCGTTGCTGCTGCAGCCGCCCTTCGGCCTGCCAGGGAAACGGGTCATTGGGAGCGACTCGCGCCAGTTCGCGACAGTACGCCAACGCTTCGTCGGAAGGCGCTCGCTCGAACTCAAAAGAGATCAACTGTCGCAAGACGGCCGCTTGTTCGGCGCCGGGACGGTTGGCGGCGACGAGCGCCATCTCGGTCAGCACGCCCGCGTTCGCGCGTTGCGCCTCGCGCGCCAGCCGCGCGAGTTCTCGCGGCTCGCAGGCCGATTTGTCTTCGATCAAGCTAAACAGGCCCGTCGCTTCGTCCCAGCGCCCGGCGGCGCCCAGCGCGCGGCAACGCAATAACTGGGCCGCCGGGTAGTCGCCCGCCGCGGCGTCGATGCTTCGCGCCAGCAACTGCTCGGCGCGCTCGGGGTGCGTGGCAAAAACCTCCTGCGCCTCGTCGAACAGGCGCTTGGGTCGCCCCAGGTTCCATGCAAACAACCCCCCGCCCGTGAGTAACAGCGCGACGAGGCAAATCCAGGCCCGGCCGGTCTTTGCTCGGGGCCGGCCGGCGCGGTTAGAGGCTTTCACCCGTCCCCTCCGCAAGCACATTCGTCTTGCCTGGCGCCAAGTCGCGAAACGCTTCGCGCTTTCCGCCCGGCCATGCGACCACGACCGCGTGCGGCCCCGGTCCTGCCGCGGGCAACACGATTCGCAAATCGGATTGAGAAAGATAGCCAGCCCCGCCGCGAACCCAGCGCGCCAATTGGCGCGCCTCGAATTCATACGTCACCTTGGCGCCGACTGCGTCGAGGTCGCACGTCTTGCCCGCGAGCTTGAGACGCACCCAGTGTTTGGGCGTTCGCAGGTTCTTCAACAGCGCTACCGGTTCGTTTTGATGGACGACGACCAGGTCCGGCGCGCCGTCGTTATCTAAATCGCCGACCGCGGCGCCGCGACCGGCATGCGGGACGCTGAAATACGGTCCGCCCGATTCGCTCGCGTCGGCGAACGATTCGCCCGCGTCGTTGCGAAACAAAAACGCCCTTTGACGATAGGGCGAACGCCCCATCCGATAAAATACATGGCCGTTGACGACGAACAGATCCAACCAACCGTTCGAGTCGAAATCGGCGAAGCCCGTCCCGAAACCGACCAGCGGGCGACATTGCCCGGCGAGGCCGGCGAGGACCGTGGCATGGGTGAACAGGCCGCCGCCGTCGTTGCGGTACAGCGAATTGTCTTCCATCTCGAAGTTGGTCGTCCACAGGTCGCCCAGCCCGTCTCCGTTGTAATCCGCGAAATCGACGCCCATGCTCCCCTCCGGAGCGCCGAACTCGTTGAAGGCCGTGCCCGAGACGGCGCCCGTCTCCTCGAAGCGCAGTTCGCCGCGACCCAGATACAGTCGATTCGCGATCACGTCGTTCGCCACATAAAAGTCGATCCAGCCGTCCTCATTGACGTCGGCGGCCAGCACGCCCAGAGCCTTGTCCGGCCGGCTGATGCCCGCCTGCTCGGTGATGTCGTCGAAGCTGCCGTCGCCGCGATTGCGAAACAAGCGATTGGACGCCCCCGGATACTTCTGCGGGGGACAGACGTCGCGGATTCCGGCGCTGTTGTCGACGCACGGTTCGTTGTCGGACGGCTGCCAAGTTAGATAGTGGGCGACGAACAGATCGGGCCACCCGTCGCGATCGACATCGGCCCAGGCGGCGGCGGTGCTCCACCCGTCGTCATCGGCCAAACCCGCTGGCTCGGTGACGTCGGCGAAATGGCCGCGGCCGTCGTTGCGGTACAAGCGGCCGCACCGATAACCGCTGACGAACAGATCGGGGAAGCCGTCGCGGTCGAAATCTCCAACCGCGCAGCCATGCGTATAGCCGGCCGCTTTCGCAAGTCCCGACTCGACCGTGACGTCGACGAAGCGCCAATCGCCGTCGTTGCGGTAGAGGGCCCCTGGCAACCCGCCGATCTTCATTGGCGACGCGGAAATCGTCCCGCCGCCGGGAAAGAACAAGTCGAGATCGTCGTCGTTGTCGTAGTCGATCATGGCCACGCCACCGCCCACGGTTTCGAGGATCGTGAACTGCTTGCCTTCTTGCCCGTTGCGATACGTAAAATGAACGCCAGAGCCGTTCGTGACGTCGGCGAACCAGTCGTCGGCGCGCGGCTCGCGCGGGGCAGGCTCGGGGCTGGCCGCGGCCGGGGCCGTAGCAGTTTCGGGGTGAGCGTTTTTGCTGGCCGGCGACGGCTGGGAAACCGAGCGGTCGCAGCCGATCGCGAGCAACCAGACCGCGGCGAGCATCGCCCGCCAAGCGCACGAAACCGCGTCAAACGCCATGAAAAACCTAATGCTATTACGCCGGCTGAGGTTCTCGGCCGCCCTCGGCCGGACTTGCTGAGAATCGACAAGTAACGAATTGTAGCAGGAATTTCGGCGGCGGACCAAAAGCCAACTCGCTCGCCGGCGCCAAGTTGCACGGCCTGCGCTTCGCGAGTATCAATAACTTGCGGCGATTTTGACGCGCGGGCGCCCATGCGGCGAGAAAACGGACGAACGATGAACCGAACGACCAGGTGCTTGATGAACATGACGGCGGTGGCCTTGGCCCTGGCGTCGGCGGCGCCCGCGGCCGAACCCAAGCAAGAACCCAAGGAAGAACATCGCCCCGTGCGAATTCCGCATGTCGTGCTGGCGATCCATGGCGGTTTGGGAATGGCCAAGGAAGACCTGACCGACGAGTTGGAAAAAGAGATCCGCGCCAAGCTGGCCGAGGCCCTCGATGTCGGCCGCCGGGCGCTCGACCGGCCGGGCGCCACAAGCCTCGACGCCGTAGAACAGGCGATCCGGCTGCTCGAAGACTCGCCGCTGTTCAACGCCGGCAAGGGAGCCGTATTCACCCATGAGGGCCGCAACGAACTCGACGCTTCGATCATGGAGGGCAAAACCAAGCGGGCGGGCGCCGTGGCCGGAGTGACGATCGTCAAAAACCCAATCTCGGCGGCCCGGGCCGTCATGGAACGCTCGAAGCACGTCATGCTGATCGGCCGCGGGGCCGAGGTGTTCGCCACCAAGGCCGGGTTGGAGATCGTCGATCCGTCTTATTTTTGGACGTTGCCGCGCTGGCAACAAATCGAAAACTCGTGGAAAGAGTCCAAGACGACTAAAATCTCGCCGCCGCGGACGCCAGGCGAGCACGAATGGGGCACCGTGGGGGCCGTGGCCGTCGATGCCGCGGGCAACCTGGCGGCGGGAACCTCGACCGGCGGCACGAACGACAAACAATTCGGCCGCGTAGGCGATTCTCCGATCATCGGCGCCGGCACTTACGCGGACAACGCCGGCTGCGCCGTGTCATGCACCGGGCACGGCGAATACTTCATTCGCTTCGCCGTGTCGCACGAAATCAATTCGCTCGTCAAATATCGCGGATTGAAGGTAGACCAGGCCGCCGACCAGGTCGTGAACCAGACGCTGAAGCAAGCCGGCGGCGAAGGGGGCGTGATCGTCCTCGACGCGGCGGGAAATTATGCCGACGCCTATAACTCGGACGGCCTCTACCGCGGCTATATCACGAAGGAAGGCAAAACGAAGGTTTTGCTGTACCCGGATTAGAACCCGCGGCGAGCTCAGTCCTTGCTCGACAGCGGGACGACGCCGTTCCAGCCGGGCGGGGGCGTGCGGTTGTGCTGGGCGATAAAGATCGTCAAGAAATCCTTGACGCGGTCCTTGGCCGGCACCTTGTGCAACAGCTCCAGCGCTTCCGACCAGTCGCCAGCGAGAAAAGCGTCGAGCGCGCCTTCATACGACTGGATGTGCTCGTCGGCCAGCTCCGGGTAGTCTTTGGCCGGCGGCAGCAGCTCGCTGACCTCCACGGCCGTGTTCATGCCGTAAGGCTTGACGACCGCCAGCCGGCGGCAGCGCGCAAGCGCCGGCGGCACGTGCTCGCGCACGACGCGCGCCGTGGCGCTGTCGAGCAGAATCGGCGTGTGCAGGATCTTCGTCATCCCTTCGAGCCGGCTGGCAAGGTTGACGACCGGGCCGAAGACGGTCACTTTCACTTGGTCGGTCGTGCCGATCCGGCCGGCGACGGCGCGGCCCGTGGCCAGGCCGATGCCCATCCGAAAGTCGGCCAAGGGATGGTTCGGTTGGCGCGCCGCGGCTTCGAACTCGACGCGGATCGCCAGCGCCGCCAGGCAGGCCCGTTCGATCGCGTCGGGCTGGGAGATCGGCCAGCCCCAGAAGCCCATGGCCGCGTCGCCTTGGAAATCGCCGAATACGCCCCCTTGTTCGAGAATATGGTGCGTCATCACGCCCAGCGCCTTGCTGACGCGGTCGAGCAGCGCGAGCAAGTCGCCCGCGTTGCGCTCGGCCTCGCGCGAAAAGCCGCGCAAGTCGCAAAATAGCACCGAGACCTCCGTCTCGCGCGGCTTGAGCACCACCTCGGGGTCTTCGGTGCTCAAGGCTTCGAGCACTTGCGGCGCGAAGAAGCCGCCCAGCGCGGCTTGCCGGCGCTGCATCATCTGCGCCTGGCGCAGCGAACTGAGCGTGTTGCCGACCAGTTCGGTGAATTTAAGATCTTCTCGCAAATCGGCCGGATCGGGCTGGCCGCCCAGTTCGGCCGTGAGTTGGCCCGCCACATAAATGCCCCAACCGCGGCAGGCCTCGCCCGAGACTGGCGTGCAGAAGGCCCAATCGACATTCGCGCTGAGCGTGAATTGCGACGAGGTCGCGTCGCGCCCAGGCCCCCAGACGTGCAACACGCTTTCCTTGCGGCGCACGGCTTCGAGAATCAATCGCTGGCTGGGCTGAAACTCGCTGGTCGTCGCCAGCCGCCGGTCCCAATGCAAAATGCACACCGGCGCCTGGCCGTGGCGCTCGTCGGCGGCGACGATCGCCACCGCGCCGGCCCGCCCGATGCCGGCCAGCAGCATGTTCACCAGCCCGATGAACAATTCGCTTTCGTTGACGGCGCCGGAGATCACGTCGGGCAGGCGGCTGAGGACTTCGATCCGCTGGTCGGCGTTATGAAAGCGGACTCGATGCAGATATTGCGAACTGTAGCTTTGTTCCTCGACCGGTCGCGAGCGGTCTCGCGACCAATTCACGCTCTCGCTGGCCACGCTGAACGTGGTGTCGCCGATCACGAAGTGCTCGCCCGGCTTGACGGCGAACGACGAGGTTTCCAGGCCGCCGAGAAAGACCGGGTTGCGCGCGTCGGGCAGCTTCTCGACGTGCAGTTGGCCTTCGAACCAGCGGGCCGAAGCATGGCGCCGAGAGATGTGCAAGTCCCAAGGGGTCGACCACAACCCGGCGTCGCGTCCCAACAGGAACGATTCATTGGGCCGCAACGTGCGCCGCCAGCGCTGGTGGGCGTCGGGGCCTTG
>DATNEC010000059.1:0-11703 GCA_035606815.1 Pirellulales bacterium | reverse complement strand
CCCTTCATCGACCTCCGCCCCGCCCGCGAGGAAGAATATAGCCTGGTTTACTTGATGTATCCCGAATTGCGGAACATCCAAGCGGAACGTCACCCGCCGGAATACTGGAATCGGCTGCTCGACAAGGTGGCGGCCGATGTTTCGCAGTGGAACGACGACGCTTGGAAAGATTACACGAAGTTGACGCTCGCGGCGCGGTCGGCGCAGCGCTATCTCGAGGCGAAACGCGGCCTGATTGAAGCCGGCCGCTCGCCGGAAGAAGTGGCGGCCATGCCCGTGGCCCAGGTCGTGCTGTTGTATACGCTGCAAGTCTACGACGAAGCGCGCGACGAGGTTTCCAAATGGCTCGAATTGCCGTATTGGGAAGCGGCGCCGGGCTTCGGTAAATTCCAGGCGGTGGCGCTGGCGGCGCGCGAGAAGGAAATCGTTCCGCTGTTCAGCGTGCTGGCCTCTTCGACCGGCGCCCTCGCGCTCGCGGCGGCGCGCAACGAACGCTCGTTCGCGCTGCTGCGGACCGTCGAGGCCCTGCGGCTGTATGCCGCTGGCCACGACGGCCAGCCGCCGAAGGCACTCGCCGACATCGTCGCCGTGCCGGTCCCCAGCGATCCGGTCACCGGAAAATCTTTCATTTATCGAACGGAGGAGGACAAGGTCGTGCTCGAAGCGCCTTTGCTGCCCGGTATGGAACAAAGGGCGTTTGGGGCGCGCTACGAGATCAAATTCGTTCGTTGAGCGGCGGCGTAGCACAAGCGTCCCGCTTGTGCCCCGCTGCGGAGCGTCCGCAGTCAGCCACATTCACGACAAGCAAGCGAGACGCTTGCTCTACGACAAAGGAGATGGACGATGCGAGTTCCGGTGTTTTGCCTGTTGGGCCTGCTGCTCGCCGGAGCCAATTCGGCAACACTTGCGCAAACGAAGTTCGATCCCCAAGTTCGCGCGACAGCCATCGCCCCGTTCGTCGATGAGCAGACGATCGGCGTGGCGCACGTCGATTTGTCGCGGGTCGACTTCGATCGGCTGCTGAAACAAGCCGCCGAATTGGCGCCGGGCGCCGACAAGACCTTGGCCCCCGCGATCGAGCATTTTCGGCCGATGGCGAAACACCTGGTCGAGTCGGGCGTCAAAGACGTCTACCTCGTGCTCAGCCTCGCCGATCTGCCGGGGCCGCCGTTTTTCGTGTTTCCGCTGGCCGCGGACGCTGATACGACGAGCTTGGAACATTGGCATGGCGAGCTGCACGTCGAGACGATCGAGCGCGTCGGCAACGCGTTGTTTGCGGGAGGCAAGCAAACTTTGGAACGCATCAAGAGCCGCGCGCCGGCGGCCAGGCCCGAAATCGCCAGGGCCTTCGAGGCGGCGGGCGATACCGCGGCGCAGGTTTTGTTCCTGCCCTCGGCCGACAACCGCCGCGTAGTCGAAGAGTTGCTGCCGATGCTGCCGGCCGAGGCCGGCGGCGGTCCGAGCAAAGTGCTGACGCGCGGCGCGATGTGGGCGGCGGCGGGGATCGAATTGACGCCGCAGGCCAAGTTGAAATTCGTCATTCAATCGCAAGACCGCGAGGCCGCGGCCGCTTTGCACGACAAATGGCTGGCGGCGCTGCAATTGCTCGGCCGCGACGCGCGCGTTGAAAAGACGATTCCGAAGTTCAAGCAACTCGCCGACCAGTTGGCGCCGACGGTGAAGGCGGACCGGTTGCAATTGACCTTGAATCAACAAAGCCCGTCGTGGGGGCCGCTGGCCGAGGTGCTGCAAAAGGGTCTGGGCGAGATGCAAGAAAGCGGGAGACGAAAGGAGACGATCAATCATCTCAAGCAAGTCGGCATCGCCATGCATAATTATGCTGACGTCTACAAAAGCTTTCCCCCGGCGGCCAGCTATTCCGCCGACGGCAAACCGTTGTTAAGTTGGCGCGTTCACTTGCTGCCTTACCTGGAGCAGCAGCAACTCTACCAGGAGTTCCACCTCGACGAGCCTTGGGACAGCGAACACAACCGCAAGCTGGTCGAACGCATGCCGGACGTCTATCGTTCGACGAACTGGTCGCCCGAGCAACCGACGAAGACGTGTTTCGTCATCGTGACAAGCGAAGGAAGCGCGGCCGACAGCCGCAAGCGCGCGCCTGCCGCCGCCGCGACGAAGGACAAGCCGCAGGCGGCGACCGCATTTCAAGGCCGTGAAGGCGTGGGATTCCAAGACATCACCGACGGCACGAGCAACACGATCTTGGTGGTCGAGGCCGACCCCGAACATGCCGTGATCTGGAGCAAGCCGGACGATTTGTCGTTCGATCCCAAACAGCCGAGCAAAGGCTTCGGCGTCAACGCCCGCGGGTTTGTTCCGGCGGCGTTCTGCGACGGTTCGGTGCGTTTGCTCAAGGGCTCGCTCGATGCCGAAACCTGGCGGCGATACTTGTTGCGCAACGACGGCGAGACAATAGGGAACGAATAACGCGATTGCGGAGTGAATCAATGCCGGAGGCCCATTAATTATCCTCGCCAAAACACGCCTATTTTTGCTTGCTTATCCACCGCGACTTTCTTACGCTAACCGAAATGCAATAGTCGCCGCGAGGGGCGGGGCAGTCCGCGGCAATGGGGGTAGACGCTGGTGTTTACCCAGTTCGAAGCGTAAGCGTTCGCGTGATAAGGAGTGGCCAGATGCCGCAGGGGACAATCAAGAAATTGGTCTTGGACAAAGGTTTCGGGTTCATCCAAACTCAGGACGGCAGCGACATTTTCTTCCACCATTCGACGGTGGCCGATCAGCAGTTCGACAACCTCACCGAGGGACAGCGAGTCGAATATACGGTCGACGCCGCCGGCGCGCCGAAGGGCAAGGGGCCGCGCGCCGCTACGGTAACTCCTGCTTGATTCGCGTTCGACGGTTCGCAGGAGCTCAATCCGGGGAAGTCGCCGGCCGTTCTTCCACCAGACGCAACGGCGCCGGGAGCGAGCCGGCGGCGAGCACGGCCGCCAAGTCCTGAGCTTCTTGTTCGCTGAACGCGCCGGTGATTTCGCCGCGGTCGTCGATTCGGCTGCGAATCGCCGGCGCCGAAGAGACCTGGCCGTCGAGAATGATGGCCAGGCATTTCGGCTCGCCCCTAGCGAGGTCGGGTAAATTACCGCCGGTGAGTTTGCCGAATCGCCGAGCTCCTGCCGCATCGAACAGGAAGTTGACGCATGGCTTTCCTGCGCGATCCAGACCCGGCGAAACCGAACTCAGATAGTCGCCCGTCACATGTTGGGGATCGATCACGACCAGGATTTCCAAGCTTTCATCCGGGCCGGGGCGGGTCAGAAAAGCAGGTTGATCGGCGAAGTAGGCTGCTTCGCTTTTAACGACTCGTACCCACTTCGCGGCGGGACGACCTTCATCGAGCACCACCGGCTGCGGTGCGTCGTCGTCCTTGGCCTTTGCGTTCCACTTTTCGGCGAGGGCGATCACATCGCGATGGCGCTCGTCGCGGCGGTCGGCCACGATGCGGAACTCCAAAGCGCCGGTCTGGTCCAATCGTTGCCGGACGCGCGTCGCGTCGTCTCCGTAGACGCGGACGACGACCCGCCCATCTTCGCCCGCTTCAGCGTCGGCAAGTCCCCGGACGCGCTTTCGGATTGCCAAGACTTCTCTTTCGAGCGGAACCCGGCGCGCAGCGCCGCCGGCGTCGTTGTCGACCTCGTAGACGAGCAGCACACCGACCGGTTCGTGCCGGCCGCAGCCGCCCAGCGACGCAAGGCAAGCGGCGATCAATAGGAGACGCATGGGCGGCCTCTGGCATCGAGAAGAGGGTGCAAAGTTCCGTCAATTGTCCGTCCTTGCAACAAAGCTTGTCAAGAACCTGTCTTGAACCTACCTTGGGCCGCGCAATGGCGGTTACAATCGGCCCTGAGCCTGAGCGGCGCTGCGGCTTGGTTTTGAGCGCGCGAGGGCCGTTCCCTTCTTGGCGAACTTCACAATGATGAAACCCAATCGACGCCGCCGGCGAAAACCCTATTTCCAGCGGCACGCGAAGTTGGGTGCGGCGCCCGGCGCCTTCACGCTCGATCCCCAGGCCCAGCGGCCCGTGGTGCGCGCGATCGCCTACGGGCCGGAAGACTTCGAAGAGTTGGAGATCGACGATTTCGCCGCGATCGGCGGGCTAATGAAAAAATTCGCCGTGACGTGGGTCAACGTCGAGGGCGTCCGGCACGAAGACACCGTGCGGCAGTTGGGCCGCGTCTTTCACCTTCATCCGCTCGCTTTGGAGGACGTCGTCAATGTCCACCAGCGGCCCAAGGTCGAGCAGTACGGCGAACAGACGTTCATCGTCGTGCGCATGCCCCACGCCAACGAGCACTTGGAAACCGAACAGGTCAGCATGTTCGTGGGCCAGAATTTCGTGCTGACATTCCTGGAAGATCCCGGCGACGCGTTCGAGCCGGTGCGAGTCAACCTGCGCGGCGCCGCCGGCAGCATTCGCTCCTCGGGGCCAGGGCGCCTGGCCTACGCCCTGCTCGACGCGGTCGTCGACGCTTACTTTCCGCTGATCGAATCGTTCGGCGAGCGCTTGGACGCCCTGGAAGACGCGGTCATCGAGCGGCCCAACCGGCAATCGATCGCCGACGTCCACGACGCCAAGCACGACTTGCGCACGTTGAGGCGGGCGATTTGGCCGCTGCGCGAGGCGATCAACTCGTTGTGCCGCGACTCGTCGCACCTGTTCGACGACGAAACTCGCATTCATCTGCGCGACTGCTACGACCACGTCGCGCAGATTCTGGACATCGTCGAGACGTATCGCGAGCTAGGCTCGGATCTGACCGATCTCTACCTGTCGAGCCTCAGCACGCGCATGAACGAGGTGATGAAGGTGTTGACGGTCATCGCGACGTTGTTCATGCCGCTGGGGTTCATCACCGGGCTGTATGGGATGAATTTCAACACGAACGTATCGCGTTGGAACATGCCGGAGCTGAACTGGCGCTGGGGCTACCTATATGCGCTGAGTTTGATGGCCATTACCACGATCGGCATGCTGTTTTTCTTCCGCCGCCGCGGCTGGCTGGGCGCTCTTTCGCCCAATCGGCTCTCGCCGGCGGGCGAAGTCCAAGAACCGCCGCTGCCAGCCGAATGAAAGGGAGTGCCGGACTCCTTCGTCCGGCGATCGTTGCGGCGATCCCAGGCGCGCGGCGCCGCATGGAGAAGTCGGTCATGGTCTATCTCGAATTGGCGATTTTGATCTTGGCCCTGCTGGCCGGTTGGCTGATGACGGTGTTGAGCCTGCCAGGCAATTGGGTCATGGTGGCCGCGACCGCCGTCTACGCGTATTTTTCACCGGAAGGGCGCTTCGGCGTGAGTTGGACCACCGTCGGCATTCTCCTCGGTTTGGCGGTGCTCGCCGAGCTGCTGGAATTGGCGGCAGGCGCCGTCGGTGCAGCGCGCGTGGGCGGCAGCAAGCGAGGGGCCGCGCTCGCCATTCTCGGTTCCATGGTCGGCGCGATCGTGGGCGCCATGTTCGGAACGGCGATTCCGATTCCGCTCGTCGGCTCGGTGATCGGCGCGGTGCTCTGCGCCAGCCTGGGCGCGCTAGGCGGCGCCATGCTGGGCGAAGCTTGGAAAGGGCGCACGCTGGGAGAAACCTGGAAAATAGGCCAGGCCGCGTTTTGGGGCAGGTTCTTGGGAACCGTCGCCAAGACAACCATCGCCTCGGCAATGGTCGTGATTGCTATCGCCACCGCCTTGTTCTTCTAAGCGGGCGGAGCCGGTCAGATCTTCCTCAAACAATCGGTACCCGCGTCAACGCGCGGACAAGAGTGCCGCGGAGCTTTAGCGCAACGAAACCGTGCGGCCGCGAGACTCGTTATCGATGGCAATCTTGTCTTCGCGGGCCAGCCACCCTAAGGCCATCATCACCAAGTCGCGCGGGGCGTCGAGCTGCTTGACGATCTGGGCCATGCTCAGCGAGCCCCTGTCCGTCAACAATCGCCACACGTCGCCGGCGGTCTCGCCGATTTGTTCCACGCCGCAAGTTGCATCTGCCGTAGCCATGGACAACTCCTCGTATGAATTGCCTTGTTCACCACCCGTGCCGAAGCCCTCGCCGGGCCGCAATTCCCATAGAAGCTACGGAAACGTCCGACCCGACCTCGCGAAAATATACCGCAGGAAAGCACGCGCTCTCAAGATTGAGCCATCAGATGGACGCCTGGATCGCATGCGCCGATTATATCGAATGGCCCTAATGCGGAATATACGCTGGCCAGCCAGGCACAGTCGATGAAGCCGAACGGTTGAACCTACGCGGCCTTCGCGCATGAAAAAGGGCCCAATTGGCCTTGCGGGTGACCAATTGGGCCCTTTTAACCGTGAAAAGGTGGCGTCGCCCGTGGCGGGCATGCGCCGCCTCTGAGAGGCGGCCGAGTCGTCTAAGATTCACGGTGCGTCATGGACGCTGCGGTAGTCGTTTGGCCCGGAGTTTTGCGGGAAACCCCGGGCCAACTGGGTCGGAACAGGAACGATCTCCCATAAAGCACGATCCGTGCCAAGGCCCGCGGACAGCGATCCGAAGCCTTGCCGCAAACACCACAACCGAAGACCTGCCAATAACTTATCTCTTGGACTCCATTGCCTTCCCGCAGGGCGTCTCGGCTTTCCACCGATTGTAAGACTTACAAAATCACCGAAAGCAGGCTGAACGTAATCGCGGCGAAGATCCGCTGGATCTCGTCGAACTCGCGATCGTCGGCCTGGCAGAAGATGAGATACGCCGCCTCCGGCGTATTGAAACCGCGAACGACGGCAGTGTTCGTCAGATCGAGGCAGTAGAAATTCATGTCCCAGCCCACCAACTCGCGGCCGGCGATCGTTTCGGCGACTGGCTCGGCGTCGAGTTCGTCGTATTCCTGGCGCATGGCGGCGAGCGCGTCATCGGCCAGATCTTGCGGCGAGACATCGGGTGGGTGGATGGTAAGCGACCAGAAGGCGCCCCCCGGACTATAGACTGACACCGAGTTGCGGTTGTCGCGAGCCTCGATCTCATCCAACGTCCAGTTGTCGGGATATTGGAAATGAATCCCTAGTTTGTCGTATTGGGCGGGCATGGCGAATGATTTTCCTACTGATTGACGGGCAATCCGATTGCCGAACACCATCATAAGTTGCCAAACCGAAAGGGGAACTGAAAGCTCGAATCACAGCCGAACTTGCGGACTTTCGGGGGGTTTGGTAGCCTTCGCGCCCGCTGGCCAGCGGCGGTTCGGAAATATTCCGTTCGATGGGCCCGTGCGGCGAAGCATCAAAAGCCTCAACGCGACAGTGCGTCGGTTTGTCCATGGATCGAACTCGCCATCTTGCGCGGCGCCGCCGGTCAGGCCCATGTCTGGCGGCGGGGGTTCTGGCGGCGGCATGCCTGGCGCTCGGCTGCCGATTGCACCGCGGCGCCGAGCCCGTTTCGCGATCGCTGGTCCAGTGCCGGCAGTTATCGCAACAAGGGCTGCGGGCCTTGGAGCGCAAAGATCTGCCGCAGGCCGAAGCCCTGCTGGCCGAGGCGGTTGAAGCCTGTCCGGTCGACCCCGAGGCGCGCCAACACTATGCCGAGGCGCTTTGGCAGCGGGAAAAACGAGACCAGGCGTTGTTGCAGTTGGACGAGGCGCTGCGATTGTCGAGCGATGATTCAAGGCTGCTCGCTCATGCGGCGGAGAGGCGGCTTTCGCTAGGACAACAACGCAAGGCGCTGGAACTGGCCGAACGGGCGATCGACTTGGACCCGAAGAACGCGGCGGCTTGGTTCATTCGCGGCCGGGTCCGCCGGCGTTCGGGAATGCCGCAAGAGGCCCTTTCCGACTTCCATCGGTCGCTGGGTTTCGAGCCTGACAATCGCGATTGCATGCGAGAGATCGCCGACGTGTATCAGCAACTCCGCCGGCCTCAGCAGTGCCTGGCCGTTTGCCAGATGTTGTGCGACACCTATCCGCCGGGCGAAGAGCCGCAACAAGCGCTGTACCAAACCGGCTTGGCCTACAATGCGGTCGGACGTTCCGCCGACGCATTGGAGTATCTGAGGGCCGCCCGAAACGCCGGACCGGCGTCTTCCGAACTCTTGTTTCAGTTGGCCGAAGCCGAACTCCGCGCCGGACGACGCGATGAGGCGCGGGTCACGGCCCAACAGGCCCTTGAATTGCAGCCCGGACATACGGCGAGTCTGGCGCTGCTCGAACGGCTCGACTTGGCCCAGCGCGACCCCAGGACGTCAGCCCAATAGGGCGAAAGGGCCGCGAGAACACCGGATTCCTCGGATTCCTCCTCAAAGCTCGCCGTCTCGGCGCCACCCGGCATGATTTTTACCTACTCTTCGGGGGGGTGGTGGGGCGGGGTAGTAGCACAGCCCGCCGAAAGCCTGCTCTCGGATTTGACTCCGGGCCGGCGCAACCTAGCCTTGCATGACCGTCCGGCATATTCAAGGAGCCAGGCCCATGCCACAGATTGCGGAAACCTCGCCCGATTTGTTCGTCGACCGCCGCAGCCAAGAGATTCCGGGTGCGGCCCCCGGTCGCGAACGCCGGCAATTCGCCGATAGCCACGAGGAGCTTTCGCCCGCCGCACGGGAATTGGCCGGCGCGATCGACACTTACAAGCTGTCGCACCGGCGGCGGTTCATCACCTACGAAGAAATGCTGTCGATCGTCCAATCACTGGGCTACCATAAGTCGTAGCTCAACTCTTCAGTTCGCATTCCCTAGCGCCCTTCGGCCAATTCTGCGATCGGGTGCAACCCCCAGGGGCGCCACCGTTCACTAACGTTTCAAGCCGAGCGCCCCGGGCCGGTCTCGCCCGCGCTTTTTGCGAAACCTTTGCAAGCGGCAGGGGTTTATTTCAAGGAGACCAAGCCTGCGATAGGCTTGCGAAACGGAACCGAGAGCATAGTAACGGCCATGTATCTGCAAACTCGCTGGCTGCCAATCGCCGCTTCCGCAGTCTGGCTAGGCTTGATCGCCGGCTGCGATCAGTCGGCCTACCTAAGTCCGGGAGAGCCGGATGCCCCCCAGTCGGCCGTGCATGAGCAGATCCACCTGATCGGAGAAGGGCGGCTGTCGAGCATCTGCACTAGCAGCGCTTCCGATTGGTCGCTGGCCGAGCTGGGCCAGCTTCCGCAGGCCCAATTGGCCAAGATCAAGGGCGTCGACTTTTCGAACTCGATCATCACCGACCTGGCCTTGGCAAACCTCTCGCGTTTGCCCAATCTTCGACAGGCCAGCTTTTTGAACGTCGGCATCTCCGACCGGGGCGTGGCCTGCTTGAGCGAGGCGACCGATCTGAAGGAGTTGGCGCTCAATTATACGCACGTCGGCGACGCCGGAATCCAGCGGCTCGCGAAGCTCAAGAACCTGCACGAACTTCGTTTGCGCGGCACGAATGTCACCGACGCCGGACTGGAAACCATCGCGGCTTTCGACCAACTCGAAGTCCTCAGCCTTTCCGGCTGCCCGATCACCGACGCCGGTTTGCAACGCCTGGCCGGCCTGACGCGACTTACCGAGTTGCGGATCGGCAATTCGCAGATCACCGACGCCGGGCTCAAGCACCTGGCCGCCATGACGAACTTGCGAAAGCTCAGCCTTCGCAACACGCGCATCACCGACCAGGGGTTGGCCCTCATCGGGCAGTTCGAGCAGTTGGAAGAATTATTGCTGGAAAACACCGATATCAGCGACGCCGGCCTGGATGCGGTGCAAGGGCTGACGCGCTTGCAGACCTTGAGCCTCTCCGGAACGCGGATCACCAACAGCGGCCTAGCGCGCCTGCGAACGCTGGCGGATTTGCAGAGTCTATTCCTGGCGAGAACGAGCATCACCGACGAAGGACTTGCCCGACTGGGGCCCCTTGACGCGATGTACTCGCTCGACGTTTGCGGCACGCGCGTCTCGGCGGAGTGCATTCGAAAATTGCAGACGGATCTGCCCGGCTTGTCCGACGTCGCCTTCGACACGCACACGCAGAACGACTCCGGTCCCGACAGCGGCAAGTGATGAAAAGGGCGATCCGAAGCAAGTGCTTCTTTTCATCCTGTCATCCTGCCGCCTTTATTCTTTCGAGAATCTATAGGTCGTCGTTTGCCGATAGGTTTGGCCGGGTCTGAGCAGCGTCGTGGGGAACTCGGGCCGATTGATCGCGTCGGGATAGTGTTGGGTTTCAAGGCACACGGCGTGCCGCTTGCCGAACGTCGCGCCGCGTGATGTCAACGTCCCATCGAGAAAGTTGCCCGTGTAAAGCTGGATCGCCGGCTCGGTGGTAAAGACTTCGAGCATGCGGCCGCTTTTCGGATCGGCCAGCCGCGCGGCCAGCGACAAGCCTTCGCCCGGCTTCTTGTCGAGCACGTAGCAGTGGTCGTAGCCGCCCGGATCGCCGCCGAGTTGGTCGATGCGGGAGCCAAGGGGCGCCTCCTGGGTGAAGTCCATCGGCGTGCCTTGCACTTTTTTCAGTTCGCCGGTCGGAATCATCGTCTTGTCGACGGGCAAATAGCGATTGGCGTTTAGTTTCAGCCGGTGTCCGAGCACGTCGCCCTTTCCGGCGTCGGCCAGGTTCCAGTAGGTATGGTTCGTGAGGTTGATCGGCGTCGCCTTGTCGGTGCGGGCCGTGTAATCGATCGTCAAGTCGTTCTTGTTATCGAGCGTGTAGACGACGGTGATTGCAAGATTGCCCGGGTAGCCCTGGTCGCCGTCCGGACTGAGATGGGTCAACTCCACGCCGACGCGGTCGTCTTTTTCGATTGGCCGGCCTTTCCAAACGACTTTGTCGAAACCCTTTTCGCCGCCGTGCAGGTGATTGGGGCCGTTGTTGGTCGCCAATTGATAGGATTTGCCGTCGATCGCAAAACGCCCGCCGGCGATGCGATTGGCCACGCGGCCGCACAGTGCGCCGAAATAGGGGTGGCCCTTCAGATACCCGTCCAGCGAGTCGAAGCCCAATTGGATCTCGCCCGGCTGGCCTTGGCGGTCGGGCGCTTCGAGCGAGGTGATAATGCCGCCGTAGGTCATGATCTTGACCGTGACGGAATGGGCGTTCTTCAGCGTATAGAGATCGACTTGCGTGCCGTCGGACAACTTACCGAAGGGCGACTTGGAAACCGACATGGCGTGCTCCAGGGCAGAAGCGCGATGGCCGAAAGCGAAGGCGGCGAGAAAAACGCCCCCCACCGCCAGCGCTCGGCAAAAAGACCGCGATGCGACGGCGAACACGACCCGAGGCGAGGTTTTCATGGAGGCGCTTCTTAAAAGGGCCGGCGACTTATCGTAGGGCAAATAAGTTTCGAATCCTCGGCACGAACCGGCCGCGACTCGCGCTCGGTTCAGCGGAGCTTTGAAGGCCACAGTCTGACCCGCCGAATTCCAGGCGTCAAGCAGCCTCGTCCGGCGGTAGTGATGCTGTTCGAACCGAACCAACCCCAATCACCATCCTCCGGTCGCCGCCCCTGCCACGCGCAGCGCGTGCAAGCCCGCTTCCAGCGGCACGGGCGGCGGTCGGCGATCGACCAGAACGCCGAGAAAGTCTCGCAGCATCTCCAGATAGATGTCGTTCAGATCGTAACCGGCGCCGTTCCAAAGCAGTTCGGCCCCATATTCGCCGCCGCGAGACAGTACAAGTCGGCTGCTTTCGAGGTTGAATCGCAGCGTGCCTCGCTCGCCGACGAACTCGAACCCGCGGCTGCGATCGCGCCGGCAAAGGCTGAAC
>DATNEC010000316.1:0-3461 GCA_035606815.1 Pirellulales bacterium | reverse complement strand
CCGACAAACAGACCGGCTTGGGCGCCGACGACCGCGCGGGCTGCGCGGTGCTGCTGACCGCGGCCTTGGAGATCCTGCGGCGCAAGCTGCCTCATCCGCCGCTGACGTTGTTCTGGCCGGTCCAAGAGGAAGTCGGCTTGTACGGGGCCCACTTCGCCAGGCTGAGCTGGCTCAAGAAGCCGCGGCTGGCGTTCAACTGGGACGGCGGTCCCGCGGAGAAACTGACGGTCGGCGCAACGGGCGCCTATCGGATCGCCGTCGAGATCGAGGGGCTGGCCAGCCACGCGGGAGGCGCCCCGGAGCACGGAGTCAGCGCAATTTCGGTCGCTGGGTTGGCGATCGCCGAACTGGAACGCCACGGCTGGCTGGGAGACGTGCGAAAAGGAGACCGGCACGGCACCAGCAACATCGGGGTGATTCACGGCGGGGCGGCGACCAACGTCGTCACCGACCACGTGCTGCTCAAGGCCGAGGCGCGCAGCCACGATCCCGCCTTCCGCCGCGAGATCCTGACGGCCATCGAGAGCGCCTTTCAACACGCCGCGGGGGCCGTGCGAAACGTGTCGGGGGTCACCGGCAAGGTGCGGTTGACCAGCCGGCTCGACTACGAAGCCTTCCGCCTCGACAGCCACGAGCCATGCGTGCTGGCGGCCGAGGCCGCCGTTCGCTCCGCCGGCACCGAGCCGATGCGGGCCATCACCAACGGCGGTCTCGACGCCAATTGGCTGAGTGCCCACGGCATTCCCACGGTCACGCTCGGCTGCGGCCAACACAGCGTTCACACGACCTCCGAGCAGTTGGACGTGCGGGCTTTTCATCTGGCTTGCCGGATCGGCCTGAGACTGGCGACCGCGACGGAAACCGCAGGCGAGTGAACGGCCCGCCGGACGATGATCCGGCCCGTAAAGATTGATCATGCAGCTCGACGATGAAGTTTGTCTGTGCTTCCATGTCACGAAGCGGAAGTTACTCAACTTCCTGCGAGTGGAGCAGCCGCGCCGCGCCGGAGAGTTGAGCGAATGTTTCGGCGCCGGCACGGGCTGCGGCTGGTGCCGGAGCTATTTGCAGCGGCTGTTCGACGAGGCGGTCGCGGGCGGGGCCACGCAAGAAGCCGATCTCAGCCCGGAAGAATACGCCCGACGCCGGGCCAGCTACATTCGCGCCGGCGGCGGAACGCCTCCTCCCGGGGCCACGCCGCTGGAAGATGAAGGATGACGAATGAAGCGGAAGGATGAAAAACGCAGCCCACCGACCTCCGAATTCATCGTTCATCCTTCCGCCTTCATCCTTTCAATTCGCCCCAGGCCAGTTATACTGAGCCCAATGGCTTCTTCGGCAGGCGAAATAGGCCGCCCCCTGCACTTCCTCTTTAGGTCTGCACAGAGACAACCACATGGCTCGTAAGATCGTTAACCGCAAGGAATTGCGGCGAGAAGGCGAAGCCGCCGAAAAGGCGGGAGGCTCGACCAAGGCGGCGGAGGTAAAAAAGCCGGTAAAACGCAAGAGCCGTGCCAAGACCGCCAAAGAGGTTCGCCTGAAGGCCTTTTGGGGCGTCTTCAATCAATCGCTCAAGCAGGTCGCTCGCTTCGAGTACAGCGAACGCAAGCAGGCCGACAAAAAGGCGGCGGAACTGACTGTTTCCCACAAGACGCCGCACTTCGTCCAGCCGGTCAAAGAAGTCATCGAGGAGTAGGTCCGAAAAGCCAACCTCGCGCCGGGCCCTTGGCGCATCGCTCAGCAAACGGCGCCCCCCCTCTTTCTCATCGAGCCGGCCGACCAACTGGAGGGAACGCTCTCAGCGGCGTTCGGCAAACTTGCGCAGGGGAGGTCGAATGGTCGCTCCGCCTTGTTTGCTTGACTCGGGGTTTGCTTGACTCGGGGCGCGCGGCGACCGACAATCGCCAAGTTGATTTTATCTTCCCGTGGAAGCCCAGCGATGGAATTCAAAGAAGGCCAGACGGTCGGCATCGACCTAGGCACGACCTTTTCCGCGATCGCCCATTTGGACGGCGAAGGAAATCCAGTCGCGCTAATGAACGAAGAAGAGGAAATCGAAACTCCCAGCCTGATCTTGCTGGCCGAAACCGGCCATGTGATCGTCGGCCCCAGCCGCACGCGGGCCGCGATGGAAGACCCCGACCACGTGGTCGAGCGCGTCAAGCGCCACATGGGCAACGTCGAATACAAGCGGACCTTCGACGGCCGCGAGATCACGCCCGAGTTTCTTTCCGCGCTGATCTTGAAAAAGCTGCGCCAGGACGCCGAAAAACGCATCGGCCCGATCGGCAACGCCGTGATCACCGTGCCCTACTATTTCAACGACGCGCGGCGCAAGGCGACGCAGGACGCTGGCCGCATCTCGGGCTTGAACGTCATCGACATCATCAACGAGCCGACGGCGGCGACGCTGACCTACGCCTGGCAGCGTGGAGAATTAGGCTCGGTAAAAGCCAAGTTCGACCGGCCGCGGATGGCGCTGGTCTACGACTTGGGCGGCGGCACGTTCGATGTAACCGTCGTCAAATACACGCCGACCCATTTCCAGGTGCTGGCGACCGACGGCGACGTGTATCTAGGGGGCGTCGATTGGAACGATCGGCTGTTGAACTACATCGCCGACGAATTCAAAGCCAAGCACGGGACCGATCCCCGCGCCTCGGCCGCCACGGCTCAGATGCTGAGAAACGACTGTGATCTGGCCAAAATCGCCCTCTCGGAGAAAACGCAGACCTCGATCGTCTGCCGCCACGAGGGCAAGAGCAATTCGGTGACCGTGACCCGCGAGCAGTTCGAGCAGCTCACCGGCGATCTGTTGCAGCGCACGATCGACACGACCGAACTGGTGATCGAACAGGCCAAGATCACTCCCGAACAGTTGGATGCAATCGTGCTGGTCGGCGGATCGACCTTGATGCCGCGCGTGCCGCTGCTGCTGGAGCAGATCACCGGCAAGAAGCCGTACCAGGGCCTTTCGCCCCACACGTCGGTGGCGCAAGGGGCCGCCATTCACGCCGCAATCCTCGAAGCCAAGCACCGCGGGTCCGGCAGCGACCTGGCCGACAAAGTCCGCAAACACTTGGAAAACGTCAAGCAAGACGACGTCAACTCGCACAGCCTGGGCGTGATCGTGCGCAACCCGAAAACCGGCGTGGCGAACAATCACGTGATGATCCCGCGCAACACGCGGCTGCCCGTCGAAGTCAAACAGGTCTTCAACACGATCGAGGCCGGACAAGTCCGGGCGACCGTCCGCGTTTTGGAGGGCGACGCGCCCGATCCCGACGCCTGTTCGCTGATCGGCAATTGCAGCATCACCGACTTGCCCGCCAACCTGCCCAAGGGGGCGCCGGTCGAAGTGACGTACGCCTTCGACACCGACGGCCGCGTCAAAGTGCGGGCGCGAGACAAGACGGGGGGACGCGAGGCGACGATCGAGATCCAGCGGCGCGGCGGCTTGGACG
>DATNEC010000031.1:0-12887 GCA_035606815.1 Pirellulales bacterium | reverse complement strand
CCCTTCCCCCAAAAATACGTTCTGCCATCGCACGCGCCGCGAGTTTTTGTGGCAGGCCGGCGGCGCGTTCACGTCGGTCGCTCTGGCGGCGATGTTGGACCGCGAAGGTTTTTTAGGCTCGCAGGCGGTGGCGGCCGACGGCGCTACGCCATTCGCCAATCCGCTGGCCGCCAAGCCGCCGCAGTTCGCGGCCAAAGCCAAAAGCGTGATCTTCCTGTTCATGTACGGCGGCCCGAGCCACGTCGATACGTTCGATTACAAGCCCAAGCTCTACGAACTCGACGGGCAGACGATCCCGGTCAAGACCAAGGGACGCGGCGGCGCCAAAAGCGAGGGGCGCGTCGTCGGGCCAAAGTGGAAGTTCAAGCAGTACGGCCAGTCGGGCCAGTGGGTCTCCGACCTGTTTCCGCAGCTTTCGACGTGCGTCGACGACATCGCATTCATCAAGTCGATGACCGCCGACTCGCCGATTCACGGCTCGGCCATGTTGCAGATGAACTCCGGCCGTATCCTCAGCGGCAGCCCGGCGCTCGGCTCGTGGGTCAACTACGGCCTGGGCAGCGAGAACGAAAACCTGCCGGGCTTCGTCGTGATGCTCGATCCCAGCGGCGGCCCGATCAGCGGCGCCAAGAACTGGTCGAGCGGCTACATGCCGGCGACTTACCAGGGGACGTTGATGCGCTCGAAGGGAGCGCCGATTGTCGATTTGAACCTGCCCGAAGGAATGACGAAGCCGATCCAGCGCGAGTTGCTCGACGCATTGCACGAGGCGAACGGCGAGCACCTCGCCAGCCGCATCGACAATACGAATCTGGCCGCGCGAATCGCCAGTTACGAGCTGGCCTACAAGATGCAGCAGTACGCCCCCGAGGCGGTCGACCTAAGCCAGGAATCGCAAGAAACGCTCGAACTCTATGGACTCGACCAGGAGCGGACGCTCGACTTCGGCCGCCGCTGCTTGTTCGCGCGGCGGCTGGTCGAACGCGGCGTGCGGTTCGTGCAGTTGTATTCCGGCGGGAACCATAACGATTCGAACTGGGACGCGCACGGCGATTTGGAGAAGAACCACAATTTCCACGCCGGCAACACCGACAAACCGATCGCCGGCTTGCTCAAGGATCTCCGCCAGCGCGGGCTGCTGGACGAAACCCTCGTCGTCTGGGGCGGCGAATTCGGCCGGCAGCCGACGGCCGAATACGCCAAGGGGACTGGCCGCGATCACAACGCCTACGGCTTCACGATGTGGATGGCCGGCGGAGGGGTCAAAGGGGGCCAGAGCGTCGGCGTGACCGACGAGCTAGGTTCGGCGGCCGTGGAAGACCCATTCCACGTCAAGCACCTGCACGCCACGATCCTGCACCAGCTTGGCCTGAATCCCAACGTGCTGTCGTACTTCTACGGCGGTCTGGACCAAAAGCTGGTCGGCGTCGAGCACGTCGAGCCGATCAAGAAAATCATCTGAGTTGCGTTGAGCCAGCAACCACTTTCCATGCGAAGGCTGCTCAGTTCTCGATCAACGCGGCTGCCTCCGGCCCGCATTCGCTCGTGTGGTTGATCATCTGCTTGCTTTCGTTCAGCCACGTCGCAATCATGACGGAGGCCTGCTTTGCGCCCTTGGGCGCGGATTCTCCTCGACATTTCGGGATTCGCCACCAGCGGGGCCTTGTGTCACCCCTTTGCGCTTGAAGGAATACGATCATGGGCGCCCATCCATACTATTATTTCGTCCGGTATCAGGAAGACGCCGACAAGGCTTTGCAGGAGTTGCGCCAGCGCGAGTTCGCGGCAGGGAGATATAACCCCGTAATGCCGTTCCTCGATTTTCCGGTCGCCGCCAACTCACCGGCGCCGGGCGCCCAACATGATTCGATCGAGGAAGCGATGGCGGCGAGCGATGCAGACGGTACGCGGTCGATCCTCGACCTGCTGACCGTCGGCGACGAGCCGAACTTCTGCGTCGCCTGTCGGCTGCCGGACGAAAGGCTGCTCGACCTCTTCGACACGACGGAGCCGACCCGCGAGAAGATCGAGCAGAGCATGGAATTTTTCGAGGATCTGGAGCGCGGGCACGGCATCTGTACGATCGCCTACAAGAACGGCAAACCAGATGAGCTGTTCTTCGCCGGTTACTCGTTCGACTAACCGGCCTCCTTGGTTGGCGGCTCGGCTGGTTTTGAAGAAGAGCCGCTAGAATACCGCCCGAATTATCTTTCCGGTTGGGGAAGTCGCGTTTCAGGCTCGCTCCTACGCGGCGCCTTGGCCGGCGATCGTCGCCTCGGCCGCCGACGGCGCCTCGGCGTCTGACGCCTCGACCGGCCTGGCGAGCAAATGCTCCGGCAAATATCGCACGACCAGCCAGCAACTGGCCGTGAAGATTCCGTTCACGATGATCAACAGGCGAAAAGCGTCTTCGGCGCTCCAGCACGCCTTGATGTAGTCGTACAGGTAGGCGCCCATCCACGTCGACAAGGCCGAACCCAAGTTGCAGATCGACATGAACAGCGCGTACAACGTGCCGGCGGCGTCGAGCGAGCAGGCCCGGGCGGCCAGATCGGCTTGGATGATGCTGGCGGTCATGTAGGTGAAGCCAAAGATGATGCTGATTTCATAAGCCACGGCTTCTCGCGTCAGCAGCCAGTAGATTCCGTTGCAGATCAGCCCGAACACGATGGAAACATGCACCAACCAGCGCATCGGCACGCGGCGGCAATACAAGCCGTAAGCGACGCAGGCCACCAGCGAACCAACCGCACTGACCGTGTTCATCCAGCCGAAGAGATTGTCGCCGAAATCCAATTGCTTCCTGGCGTGCAGATACAGCACCGTCTGGCTGAACGGATTGAAGTTCCAAAGGAACAGAAACGCCCCGACGACGAGCACGGTCCGCGATCGCAATAAATCCCATAACAAGGGCGCTGCCTTTCGCCAGCGTTTTGGGGGCGCTGTGTACGGATGCTCGTCAAGAAAAAACGCCGCGAGCACAAACGTGCCGAGCGTCAGTGCGGCGCAAATCAAAAAGCCGAGTTGCTGACGGTGCTGTTCGCTGAGATAGCCTCCGCCCAGCCCGGTCAGGATCGCTCCGCCGTAAATCGCGGCCCATTGCACCGACTGCATGCGCCCGGTCATGCCAAATGGTTGCGTGGTCTCGATCATTAGCGCGTCGATCGCCACGTCGCCGAAAATGACTGCGAACGAGGCCGGCAGCAGCCACGACAAGAGCCGCGTTTCGTGATTTTCCGGTAGCGGCAGACACGCCAGCACCGTGAAAGCGACCGCGGCGCACGCGCTGGAAACGAGCAAATAGCTCTTGCGCCGATAGCGGCCCAGCGGCACGAAATCGGACAACAGCCCGAACAGCGGCTTGAAGCACCACGGCAGTGTCAACAGCGACACGAACGCGCCGACTTGCTCGGTGCTGCGGCCCCACTCGCTCAACAACGACTGATCGGGCTGCGAGACCAGCCCCGTCGTCGGCTCGCAGATGCCCTGCGCGAAGTAAATCGCGCCGAACACGGCGCCGAAATGAAGCAGGCGCCGCGAACGATCATGCCCGCTCGATGGATTGGGTTCTGCCATGGGCCTTTCGCGTGGGTCCGCGTAATGCTACCGGGCTCGGCAAGGCGGGACAAGGCGGACAGAATCGTCAGCGCAGGGCGTTTCCGTCAAGATCCAAGATCTGCGTGTTCGAGACGTCGTTGCCAAACGCCTGAAATTCGTCGAACCGCCAGACGACTTGTTTCGACTTGGGATCGAGCTCGATCAATTGCGGTTGATGCGGGCCGGCGTGACAGTTGCCGACGACGTAATGGCCGTTGGGCAGAACTTCCAACGTCGTGACCCAAGCCAACGTGATTTCGGGAAGATCGTGTTGGCGGATCGCCCAGACGAGTTGCTTGTTCGGCGTGATTTCCAGCACGCTATGGCCGTTGCCCGTCGCAATCAAGGTATTCCCGCTCGTCAACCGGACGGCCGAAAAACATTTGTTGCCGAAGGCTTCGGGTCCATGCCCGCCTTTGGGGGCCTGGCCGAACATGGGAACCTCGTAGTCCCAAACGACCTTGCCCGATTCGCCGTCGTATTCGCGAACCGTTCCATCCCCCTCGTGGCAGACTAAATAGTTTCCGCCGGGCAGCTTGCGGGCCAGCCGCGTATCGGTATGCGGGCGGGGGTGGTCGATCTTGAGCTTCAGTTCCTTGAGCAGCTTTCCGCCGCGGTCGATTTCGATGATCCGCCCGACGCCCGATTCGGCGATCATCACGCGATCGTCGGCCAACGGCTGAAACGAGTGGACCTCGACCGCTTTGCCTGCGTTGCCGTTTTGCGAGGCGGAATCGTACGACCAGACGACCTTCCGGGTCGCCGGCTCGATCTGGGCGATCTTGGCCGCCCCCTGCTGGACCATGATCTGGCCGTTCTTCAACACATGGATGTCGTGAATTCCGCCCCAGGGCATGTCCCACTCGATCTTGCCCTGCCGATCGACGATGGCCAACTTGCCTTGGCCTTGCACGACGAGCCGGTGCTGCGCCGGCGCGGCGCTCGTCGCAAGGACGATCGCCAGACCGAGTGAAACGATCGACATGAAGCGGCGCATGGTTGGCGTCTCCCGTTGGAAAGCGCCTTACGGCTTTCTCAAATAGTCGTCGTTCAGTTTGTCGCAGCTCCACAGCAGCCCGCGCGTGACCAGCTCGAGATACCGCGGATCGGCGACGGTCTCGTTGTTGTGGCCGAGCGTCGTGCTGAACACCCGCGTCTTGCCGTAGTGGTTGACCCACGTCACGACGAAGTCGTTCTCGGCCTGCTTGCCGCGGGCCAGCGCGTGCGCCGTGTCGAACACGCGCACGTTGTTGTACAGTTCTTCGTTGATCGTGGTCCAATTCTCCAGCCCCTTCGTCGCCGGGTGCTCGTCGTCGATGTAGGTCACGGCGATCGGCAGTTGCGGGCCGTGCCCCGTCGAGTGAATGCCGACGAACTCGAACCAATCGTCGGTGCCGACGCGATAGCAGTGCATCGCGCAGTGCAGGTTGACCGCGGGCACGCCGCCCTTGTGGGCCTTGAGGATATTCTGCACGTAGGGCATGTCCTTGACGTCGGAGGTGCATTCGTCGTGAATCACCGCGTCGTAGCCCTTGGCCCAATCGGGGTTTTTGTAAATCTCGAAGCGGGCCTTAGTGGTCGTATCGTCGGAATGCACCTGAGTGACCTTGACCTGCGCGCGGGCCTCGAGGCCCGCCTTGAGCAGTTCCTTTTGCTTCGCATAGTCGTGGCAGCATCCGCCGGTGATCAACAGCACCTTGAGCGGCTTTACTTCTTTATCGGCGGCGCGGGTCGCGGGCGGGGATTGCAGCGAAAAGACGGCCAGCGCGAGTGCGAACAGGGGCGACAGCGAGCGGATGTTCATGGTGGGAATGCCTTCGAGCGTGGTTTCGATTTCTGCGAATGAGGATGCCCCGACGCCAAGCGGCCGCCGCGGGACACGATACTATAACCCGCCGGGCCGCGGCGATGATTTATATCCTAGAGGATTTATATCGCGGCGCGGGGCGCGGAAATTTAGAGGCAAATGGCCGGGTTTTGCGAGGGATTTCCATCTCAACCCCCTCCCTGGATAGGTCGTTTTGAGGCATGAAAGGGCCTGAAAACGCCAATACCAAGCCCGTCCCGACTTATATTCTTCCCGCGCCGGTTTGTCGCACCGCCGACTCGTGTGGCGCCGCGAAAGGCTTTGGAAATCGGCCCTCGCGCACGACTCAAGTCGCTGCCTATCAAACGCTTGAAGCAATCAACAGCGCTGCGCTTCGGAGCGGTTCTCGCCTCGCCGGCGCGACGAAACGGCAAGGGACGAGCGATTATATTTCTGACGGAGCTATAAATCATGGTTTTCGCCCGTTCCAGCCCCGTGCTGCGCAAACGCTCGACGTTACCGCGCGGCCGGCTTGCGCGACAAGTCAAGCCGCGTGATCTCCACCGCGGAGTGAGCGGAGCTACTGTCAGGACCAACCGCACGAAGGCCCTACTTACGCCCCCGCTCGGCGCCGCCCGATTGCTGCTCTTGACGCTCCTGGGGCGATCGCCTATCGTCTCGGCCCACCTCTTTTCTGCAAGCCGGCCGCCGGACAAATGGCCGGACGCATGGCACTCTCGCGCCGCTTGGGAAGGAACGCCAGACGATGAAATGGTTGCTGATCTCGATGGGGTTACTGGCGGCGGCATTTTGCCAGGGATGCTGTCGTCCCGGCGGCCTGTTCAACCAGCCAAGCTACGGTTACTACGGCTCATATCCGATGGCGGCCCCGCTAGCGACGCCAGCTCCCACCTATTCGAGTTACCCGGCGAACTGTGCCTGCCAGTGATCTGAAGCGGGCAGCTCTTGGTTCCGGGCCATCCGAACTTGGCGGCGAACCTTATCTCGCCTCCGCACGTCATTCTGGCGCGACTTCGACGTAGACTTTCAATGCCGAGCGGTCGTCGACCAGTAGCCGGATCGCTTCGGCGTAGTTTTCCAATCCCTGCACCGGGTTGGTGAGAATTCGCTGGATGACGCCCGGATAGGTGACTTCGCCCAATGCCAAATCTTTGATTCCCATTTCGAAATGCTCGCGATTGGCATTCACCGAGCCGAGCAGCAGCTTGTTGCCGAGCACCCAGTCGAGATTGACCTTGTCGGACGGGACTTCGATATGATGGCGCCCGCCGGTGATGCTGGTCCAAACCAGAACCCCGTTGTGCCCCAGCACTTCCATCGCTCCGAACGCCAGCGCGCTCGATCCGGTGCAGTCGATGATCAGGTCCGGTTTGCCCGCCTCGGCGGCCAGCTCTCGCAAGGGCTTTTGCTCGGTGCTGATATAGTGGGCGCCCAGGCCTTCGACGATTTCGGCCTTCAAATTGGGGGCCGGAGTGCGGGCCAGCGTATAGACTTGCAAGCCCCGCAGCCGCAGAACCAGCGTACACAACAGGCCGATTTGCCCGGCCCCCAGGACATAAGCCACTCTCGGCCGCCAGACTTTCAGCCGCCGCTGCACCTCGAAAGCTTGCTGAATGGCTTTGGCCGCGCAGCTCATCGGCTCGGCCAAAACGTGCAAATGTTTCAGACCGACGGGCATTTTGACGATAAACTCGGCGTCTTCGACATAGTATTCGGTGAGAAAGCCGTGCAGCAGGTTGATGCCGCGTTCGTAATAGACCTCTTCGCTGGTCATGTCCGAGGTGCCGATCTGGTCGTAGATCGAGCCGCCGGGCCGGCGGACGGTGGCGGTCACGAAGTCGCCCGGCTTGACGTGCTGGACGTTGAGGCCGACCTCGGTCACGACGCCGAACGACTCGTGGCCGAGGACCAAGAAGTCGTACCCCGGCGGGGCGTTGCCGTACTTGGCCTCGTTGATTTCCTTGTCCGTGGCATCGACGCCCACCTTGAGCACGCGAACCAGCACGCCGCGGCCGCCGGGGACGTCGTCGAGCTTGGGTTTGGGCAGATCGGCCAGGTGGACGCTATTGGGCGTGCCGGGACGGACGGCGATGGCTTTCATTCAGCGTGGTCTCGATTTACGATGTTCTGCGGAAAGAGAAAAGGGCGGCGAACGGCTCCGAGATGCGCTTGGCAGGCAATGTATGCCTCGCCCGCCATCTCTTCAAGAGCCGGTCTCGCTTGGGGAAACTGAAAACCAAACATGGCCACAGCAATCGGGGAACCTCCTCGCCGGACGCGGGCGCGTCCGGCGCATTCACTGCCTCGCGATCGACAACGTAAAGATTTGCGCGCCATTTTGGCCGACGGGGCCACGTTCAGCGTGATGGTCGGCGTCGGCGAGACCTACCTGCCGGCCTTTGCCCTCGCGGCGGGCTTGGGAGAACTGGCGGCGGGCCTGGTTGCCACCGTCCCCCTGCTAGCAGGCGGATTGCTGCAGTTGGTTTCGCCGCTGGCGATCCGCCGACTCGAGTCGCATCGCCGTTGGGTGGTGTTCTGCACGCTGTGCCAAGCGCTCAGCTTCCTGCCCTTGGCCGTTGCGGCATGGTTGGGCTCCGTCTCGATCTGGCTGGTGTTCATGATGGCCTCGATCTATTGGGGCGCGGGTTTCGCGGCCGGCCCGGCCTGGAACACGTGGGTCGGATCGCTCGTGCCCGAGTCGGTGCGCGCTTCGTACTTTGCCCGTCGCACGCGCTTCAGCCAAGCCGGCGTGATGCTCGGCTTCATGGGCGGCGGCCTGGCCTTGCAGGCGGGCGCCTCGTGGGGACGCGTGGTTGCGATGTTCGCCGGCTTGTTTCTCGTGGCCGCCGCGTGTCGCTTGCTCTCGACGGCGTTCTTGGCCAGTCAAAGCGAACCCGTGCCGCCCAGCGACGAGCACCGTCACGTTCCGCTCGGCGAATTCTTGGGCCGCTTGCGGCGCGGAGGCGAGGGATCGCTGCTGCTGTACCTGCTGAGCGTGCAATGCGCCGCGCAGATCGCGGGACCGTACTTCACGCCCTATATGCTCAAGCAGGTGCATTTCTCTTATGCCGAGTACGTGATCTTGATCGGCGTCTCGTTCGCTGCCAAGGTTATTGCGCTGCCCGCGCTCGGCCGCTTCGCGCAGCGCGTCGGCGCCCGGCGATTGCTGTGGCTGGGCGGAATCGGGATCATACCCGTCTCGGGAATGTGGCTAGCATCCAGTGCGTTCGGTTATTTGCTGTTCGTTCAAGTTCTGGCCGGGCTTGCCTGGGCGGCTTATGAATTGGCGATGTTCCTGCTGTTCTTCGAGTCGATTCCCGAGTTCGAGCGGACCAGCGTATTGACCACGTACAACCTGGGCCATGCCTTGGCGACCGTCGTCGGCTCGTTGATCGGCGGGTTGATGCTGGCCGTAATGGGCAAAAGCCCGGGCACGTACCTGGCGATCTTTTGCCTCTCGTCGGTCGCCCGGCTGGCGACGCTCGCGCTGTTGGCTCGCGTGCCGGAAGTCGACGCGCAACCGGTCTTGCTGGGTCGCCGGATTCTAGGAATTCGGCCGGCGCTAGGTTCGCTGGATCGGCCGATCCTGGCGGGCGCGGCGACTGAGACGGCCGTCGCGGAAGCCAAGCCGACCGTTTCCGCCAGCGCCGCGCCGGAACGGAAAGCCGGCGTCGAGCGGCCCGTTCTTGGCTTGGAACTAGCGGCCCTTGCCGACTGCCAGCCTTGCGCGTCGCAGGCGAATTAAGCTCGTCGACGCGGATGCGAGTCAAGGGCTTTCCGAGTATAACGTGGAGCGTGCCCGTTCATTCGCGGGACGTCCAACGATCGAGTCCACGGTCCCATGAGCAAGTCGAAAGGCCGCAAGAAGAGGCCGTCGGCGCCGGCCAACCGGCGCGTCGCCGGGCGCTTGCCGCTAGTTCACCGCGGCGTGGCGGTTTCGCCGGGCGTGGCCGTCGGCAAGGCGCATTGCATCCAAGATATCTTCGTGGGGCGCGAAGCGGAGCCGCTCGACGACGCCGCGGCGCTCAACGAACTGACTCGCTACGACCAGGCCCGCGAGAATACGGCCGAAGACTTGCGGTTGCTGCACCAAAAGGTGCGTAGCCAGGTGGGCGATCGCGCGGCGGCGATTTTTCAGGTGCATGAGTCGATCCTGCACGATTCGGCCTTCACCGCCAAAGTGCGGGCCTGGATCGTCGAATCTCGGCAGTCGGCCCAGGCGGCACTGCGCCGCTTGCTCGACGAATACACCGCGCTGTTCGCCCGCACGACTGACGAATATCTGAAGGAGCGACTGGCCGACGTCCGCGACGTGGTGTTGCGGCTCGGCCAGCACTTGGCCGAACTGCGCGATCCGCAACCGAAGGCGGCCGAGCCGGTTTCCGGTCCGGTGATTCTCGTGGCCAACGAGCTTGTGCCTTCGCACGTCATCACGCTGGGCAAGCACGAAGTGGCGGGGGTCGTGACGCAGGCCGGCGGGCGCACCAGCCACGCCGCCATTCTGGCCCGCAGCCGCGGCATACCGGCCGTCTCGGGCGTGGCCGGAATCCTGCACGAAGTATCGCCCGGCGATACGGTCGTCGTCGATGGTCGCGAAGGGTTGGTGCTCGTGAACCCCGACGTCGAGACGCAGCGCGCCTATCGCCGCTTGCAGCGAGATTTCGTCGATCTGAAAGACCAACTGGCCGAGAATCGCGAGCGGCCCGCGAAGTCGGCCGACGGCGAACCGTTGGAATTGCTGGCGAATATCAGCAACCTGGCCGATGCGCGGGCGGCCTCGGCGATGGGCGGCGGCGGGGTGGGGCTGTATCGCACCGAATACTTGTTTCTGACGCATCCCGACGTGCCCGATGAAGAGGAGCAGGTCAAGAATTATCGGGCCGTCATCGCCGCCAGTCCGCAGCGCCGCGTGACCTTTCGCACTCTCGACGTGGGGGGCGACAAAAAGATGCGCTACCTAGGCCTCGATCACGAAGCGAACCCGTTCATGGGATGGCGATCGATCCGGCTGTCGTTCGAGCATCCGGCGTTTTTCATCACGCAAATTCGGGCCGTGCTGCGCGCGGCCGCGCCAGTGCGAGGGCCGAGGAAAAACGTGCGGCTGATGTTTCCCATGGTCACGACTTTCGAGGAAATGCGCAAGGTCCGCGCCTTGGTGAAAAAGGCCGCCCGGCAATTGGCGGCCGAAGGACTGCCGCTCGGCGACGTCCCCGTCGGGCTGATGCTCGAAGTGCCGGCCGCCGCGGTGGCCCTCGATACGATGCTGGAAGCGGCCGATTTCGTCTCGATCGGCTCGAACGACCTCGTGCAATACCTGATGGCGGCCGACCGCGACAACCCGAAGGTGAGCCATCTCTGCCAGCCGCTCAGCCCGGCGGTGATCGAAGTCCTCTATCAGACGATCCAAACGTGCCGCGCCGCAGGCAAACCGGTGACGCTCTGCGGCGAGATGGCCGCGGCGCCGCGGGCGTTTTTGCTGTTGTTCGGCATGGGCCTGCGCAGCTTCAGCATGAGCCCGGCCTACATTCCGATCATGAAAGAGCTGGCGGCCCACCTGACGCAAGAACAATCATCCGAGATCGTGGCCCACGCATTGAAGCTGAACACCACCGCCCAGATCATCCGCTATCTGGGACACAAGCTGGGCGAGATCGCCCCGAATCTGGCGATCGTGGATTCGGCGACCTAGCGGTTCTCCAGCATCATCTGGGCGATCGCGAAATAAGCGACGATCCCAGTCACGTCGACCAGGCTGGCGACGACCGGGTTCGACATCAAGGCCGGGTCGAGGCCGGCGCGCTTCAGGGCCAAGGGCAAAATGGCGCCGACCAGGTTCCCGCAGACCACGACGACGGCCACGCCCGTGGCGACGACGGTCGCCAATTCGACCGCGTCCAGTCCTTCCAGCGCGCCCAGGGGCGTGAACCAAGCCCGCAGAAAGCCCACCAAACCCAAGGTCAGTCCCAGCGAGGCGCCCATCAGTATTTCGTGCCACAAAACGTGGAACCAGTCGCTGGGTTTGATCTCGCCCAAGGCCAAGGCCCGCGTAATCAGCGTCGCCGACTGCGAGCCGCAGTTTCCGCCCGCCGAAATGATCAACGGCACGAACAGCACCAGCGCCGGCAGCTTTTGGAACAGCCATTCGAAGCGGGCCAGCGCGGTCGTCGTCAGAAACCCGCCCACGAACAAGATCGCCAGCCAAAAGCCGCGCTTGCCCAGCAGCGTTACGAAGGGGGTCCGCAGGTAGCTGTCCATCAACGGCTCGACGGCGCCCATGCGGTAGACGTCTTCGGTGGCTTCGTCGACGATCACGTCGATCACGTCGTCGTGCGTCACGATGCCGACCAACCGCCCTTCCGCGTCGACGATCGGCAAGGCGATCAAGTCGTATTCCATCAATTTGGCGGCGGCTTCTTCCTGGTCGTCGTCGATCGTGGCCGAGACCACGTCGGTCTGCATGATCTTCGAGACCAGCCGGTTGGCGGGCGCCAGGATCAGATCCTTGAGCGAGACGAAGCCAATCAGCCGCCGCTGCTCGTCGACGACGTAACAGTAATAAATCGTCTCGCGGTCCGGCGCCTCGTGGCGGAGCCGATCGATCGCGGCGGCGGCGGTGGCCTCGGCCGGCACCGTGGCATAGTCGCTGGTCATGACCGCGGCCGCGGTCCCCTCGCGATACGACGCCAAGGTGCGGATGTCTTCGCGCTCGGCGTGGGCCAACAGCGGCAGAATGTGTTCGACGCGTTCGGGCGGCAGGCGGCTGACGAGATCGGCGCGCTCGTCGTGCGACATGTTGGTCAAGAGCGACGCCAGCGCCCCGCGCTCCATCAACCCGGCCACGCCGTCCTGCAACTCGGGCTCGAGATAAGAAAACACGGCGGCTTCTTCGCGCCCGCCGAGAAGGTTGAGCACGAAGCGGACTTCGTCCGGCGCCAGATCGTCGAGCAATTCGGCGGCGTCGGCCGGGTGGTGGCCGGCGAAAAACTCGCGCAGCGCGGCTTCATTGCGCTCCAGGATCAATTCGCGCAAGTCAGGCGCCAACAGGGGATGTCGCATGATTTGCACTGCCTATCCAGGGAGTCGAACTCTTCAAGCCAGAAAAAACTCGCGTAGCGCCGCATCCCAGGGCGGGGTCGCCCGGCTGATTGCGAAGAATCGCCCGCGAGAATTCTAGTCGCTTGGTCCCGTCTCGACGAGGGCGCTATCCGCCAATGCCGGCGGGTAGAAGACGCCAAGCCGTCGCCTTTTCAAGGGCGGCTGTAGGACGGAGTTTCAGTCAGTCGCGCGAGTGACGGACCGGAGGTCCGTCCTACGTTCAATCGCTTTTCAAGGCGCGGCGGCTTGCGGCACGGGCAAGGTGCTGAAGTAGCCGATCATCATCTCTTCCCAGGTCTGGTCGCCCCACCGCACCGGCTTGGAAGGATCGGGATTGGCCAGATTTTCGGCCGAATTGTCGAAATGG